>NZ_QIMI01000005.1:0-28427 GCF_007050195.1 Sulfolobus sp. B1
ATAACGTTATCGGAAGCTAAGACACTTGGATCAAGGATAATTATATTTCAATCACCCACATCATTCTCCCATACTGATGAAAATATTAGAAGAGTAATTGATTACTTTTCCACTTTGGATAAAAGTTTCATTTATGGTTGGGAACCCAGAGGTTCTTGGAGTGAGCATGCAATTATGAGAATTATTCAAGAGACAAACATAGTTCACGTCGTAGACCCATTTAAACATAAATCTTTAACTAAATTTAAGTACTACAGACTTCACGGAATAGGTAAAGGTGAGGTCAATTATTCTTACAAGTATACTGATGAGGATTTAAGTAGATTAAAGGAAATGGTAATAAACGAGAGAGGTGAAGTTTACGTACTCTTTAATAATGTTCACTCATTTGATGATGCATTAAAATTTAAAACACTCTTTTTATCTAAACAGTGATGTGGACGTAACTTAGTATCTTTTTATCTGCGTCAAGAGTATTATCTAAATCGGCAGTCTCAACATGTTTATATATTAATATGGGACAAAGGTTACAATGTGATGAAAGCCTTGCCCTTTAGGGTGGAGAAAAGGTCAGAAAATGAAGAAAAACTTTAGGGTGGAGGTCAGTAATCGTACTATTCTTAGCAAGTTTCAATTTTATTAGAAATAGTTCAAATAAATAAGTTACGGGAAATAAGAATTAAATATGCGTTATCCCAGATATATTAGTATGGACAAAAGATGCGAGTACTTAATTATAGGAAGTGGAATAGCGGGATATAATGCACTTAAAGAGTTGACTAAGATTAAACCCACTTCAAAGGTGATTATAGTATCAAGCGACAGATATTATCCATACGATAGACCACCATTGTCTAAACACTATTTAAGAGGAAAGTTTCCTAGAGAAAAACTATTTTTCGAGAAAGAGGAGTTTTATCGTAGAGAAAACTTAGAGGTAATATTACAAAGAAGCGTTACTAAAATAGACAAGAACGAGAAGGTTGCCGTATTAGATAACGGCGATAATATATATTTTGAAAAGGCATTGATTTCGACTGGGGGGAGTCATAGAAAATTAAACCTACCGGGAGAGAACTTGAGAGGAGTGCACTACTTAAGGACGTTAGACGATGCTGACTCAATAAGAGATGATGTAAGTAAAAGTAAAACTGCTTTAATTGTCGGAGGTGGATTCATAGGAATGGAGGTAGCGTCTAGTTTAACAATGTTAGGAGTGAAAGTTACTGTGATTGAGGTTAAAAGTTATATTTGGAATACCTTTGTGGATGAAAAAATTTCAAGATTCATACAGCAGTATTTTGAAAGTAAGGGAGTAAATTTCATTCTAAATGAAAGTGTGAAAGAATTCCAAGGGGATAAAATGGTAAAGGCTGGTGTAACTAGTGGTGGGAAAAGAATAGATGCAGATTTAGTATTATTAGCTGTAGGAATTTCACCTAATCTAGATATAGCTCAGAAAAGCGGAATTGATACGGGCAATGGAATTATAGCTAATGAGTATTTAGAGACAAGTGCTAAGGATATTTATACTGCGGGAGATGTCGCAAACATCTATGACCCTATTGAGAAGAGGAGAAAGAGAATAGAACACTGGAATAACGCTGAATATACGGGGAAATTAGCTGCTAGAAATATGGCTGGTTCTCATGAACAATATAATTTCGTATCATCAATATGGTCAGATATATTTGACTTACACATAGAATCAGCGGGAGAGACTACCAATTATGACGAATACATTATAAGAGGCAAGTTTGAGATAACAAAGCCTAACTTTAATGTAATTTACTTAAAGGATGGTCTGGTCAAAGGTTATCTAGCAATTAATAGAGAATATGATGAGTTAGACGTACTAAACAAATTAATAGAAAAGGGAATAGATATATCGAACAAGAAATCGTCATTAGCTGATGAAAACTTTGACTTGAAGAGTCTGTTACAATAAACTTTTCAACTTACCTTTTTCGGAATATCTCTATTTAAGAAACTGAAATAGGCTAATATTAGGGGAATTAATGAGTAAAGTAAAATGGAAACAATGGCTAAAAATAAGTTATTATTAATTGGTGGAAATATGTTTAAACCCTTGACTATTGTAGAAAACGGCGAGGATTGAAGCAGAATGAATGGTAATTCTGTTGCCCCCCACGTTGGTAAGTATATTGATATATTCTCGTAAGCTGGATTGTGAGTAAATTGTGAGACGAAGAATAGCACGTTAGTGATTATTATACTTGCTATTAGTACGAAACCGCTAATAGTAAAGGATAGGTTACTTCTCCTTAATACTTCTCCTATTACGAAAGCCATGTTCAAGAAAACTAAAGTAGAAAATATCACAGACCCTATTACCTCTGGTAATAAGAAAAGGTACTTTTGATACCCAAATAAAACAAAAGACATAACTACGGCTACTACGATCATCAACACATATATAAGCGTTAATAAAATAAGAGATCCTAGGAACTTTTCGGTTATGAATCTATACCTAGATATAGGTTTAGATATGAAATAATCTACGGTACCTTGTTCATATTCCTCTGCCATTGAGCCAGACGATATAGAAATTGCGAGAAAGTGAATTAGAATAACTTGAGGTAATAGTGCTCCTAATGCCCACAAGTATGGGGATAATGGAATTATTAAAGTTTTTAAGGATTTTGACGGAGCTAAGTATATTGCCAGGTAGATGCCGAGTTCAAATATGAATGAGATAATAGTTAGCACTATGACTTTTCTCCTCGCTATTGCCCTTCTCATCTCATATAATGTTATCTCAAACACTCTTCAACGCCCTCTTATACGCTTCCTCTATATCTAAATCTAGATAATAGCCTTTTACTCTTATCCCGTTAAGTATCATTGACTTCAGTAACTCCTCTCTTCTATCCTCAAGCATCTTTATAACTAGTTTGTTTTCACCTTCTTCATAAACGTTAGTGACGTAATTTATATCTTGTAGAAGTCTCTTAGCCTCATTAACGTCACTGGTTTCTACTATCACTTGGATACCTAAGAACTTCTTTACCATGTCTTCAACACTTCCTTGAAATATGATTTCTCCTCTATATATCATGTAGATGTAATCAGAAAGCTTTTTCACTTCTTCCATTTCGTGAGATGTCATTAATATAGAAATACCTTCTTTCTTAAGATTTGTAAGAATATCCCTAAATTTTAGTGAAAATATTGGGTCTACCCCCATATAAGGCTCGTCGAGGATTAGGACACTTGGATCCCCTAATAACGCCTCAGCTATTGCTATTCTCTGAACCATACCTTTACTGTATTTTATAATTGGTGTATTTGAAGAGTTTTCCATTTCAACTAACTCTAGAACCCTCTTAACCTGATCTTTATTAATCCCCTTTATCTTAGCCGAAAGTTCAAGTAATTGCTTAGCCGTTAGAAATGGAGGATAGTTCGGTATTTCTTGTACGTAACCTACTTCTCTAAAAACCCCCTTATATTTAAAAGGGTTTTTCCCTAATATTTCAACCTCTCCTCCATCCGGCTTAATTAGTGTTAGTAAAATTCTAATTAAAGTAGTCTTTCCTGCACCATTTGGTCCTATAAGGGAGACGATTTTCCCTTTATTTACCTCCAATGAGACTTTATTCAATGCTACTTTGCTTCCATATCTCTTCACAACGTTTCTCACTGATATCATATCCTAATGTTAAAGAACAAAGGAAAAAATATTTATTAATAGATGAGATAAAGGGTGAATATGAACTACAAAATACCTATTATTTTAGCAATTATTATAATGATAGCTGTGGTCGCTGGCGTTTTAGCCTACGCTAATTCTCACAATACCAATAACGGTAGTGATAATAATTTCCATTATGTCAGTCTCGGCGTTATTCATTTATATAATACGTCGCCATTAATTGCTTTCATACAAAACTATTATAACAATAGTAACATATCATTATTACCTCAAATTATAGGCAATGGCACTTTTAACATCATTTCATTTAATAATACTCAAGCCTTAATAGGATATGTTAAGGCTGTTGGTCCACTTTCCTCATTAGCGTTTTATGCCATTAATGAGACCTTGGTAAAACATGGATTTACTTACGCTCAATATAAGTCTTTGTTGTATGATTATAAGAATAATACTGCTATAGGATTTGACGGATATTACTTCTATTTAGTGAAAGACAACTCTTCCACTAATACAACTATTTATCTACTAAAGTACTTATACGTCTCACCAAAAATCTTTGCGTCACAACCCTCTAAAGATATAATAATTTATGGTACATACAATAACACTAACTTCAAATTAATAGCTAATTCTTCTATCGTATTAATGAAATCAAATTACACAATAGGAAACATGTTTAGCAATTTAACTAAAATATTCAAATTCTTTAATATAACCATAGGAAACTTTTCCGCTACTGGGAAAGTAGTCTATAAGAATTCTAGTGTAATAGTTTACTCTGTAAATTCAACGTATGATGGTAAAGAACTTTACGTAATGTTAGGAATAAGTAATAATCAAGAAGTAACTATTTTATCCACTAGCCCAATAAGTGTTAATGAAGTACTAAATGAGTTATGATAATTCTAGAACTTTTTTTGGTTTTTCTTCCTTAGCATAATTATTCAATGAACTATTACTCGATTTTGAATGATTCTTCATTTTCAATAACTTTAGACCACTTTATACTGACTTCCTACATGCCCTAAAAGGTCGAGTATCCTCCTCATTAACTAGGGGATACGTTTAAAGATGAGGCTTTTCTTTAAATGAAAATATCTGTTTATTTTTATCTGTTTATCAAGAATAAATTTAAATACTAATTTATTTATCTTTTCTATTATGATTAAAGTAGTTGACGCTCACGTACATTATCATATTTACGCTGGGAAAATACCTAAACATTGTGAGGAGTTCCTAGAGAACGTTAAGGAAACGAGGATGAGTCTCCGTAACGATGAGGTGGAGATTGAGAAAATCTTATTAGTCCCATCCCATCCATGTTACTCCGAAGAGTGTTATGACGGCTTCTATATAGACTACGAGGAGAGAAAAAGAAATCCAGAAATCTATTTGCAATGGGGAGAGGTTAATCCATTAACGTGTGATGTTAGACATGAGCTAGAAAGGCAATACTCTTTGGGAATCATTGGCATAAAATTACATCCTCCTCATCACGGTTTCAAACCTAATGCGTATAGGGAGGAAGAGGGTGGTTTAAAGGAATTACTTTATGTTTATGAATTCGCGGAAGATCACGATTTACCGGTAATGATACATACTGGCACTAGCATAGGTGTGAGAAGTAGGAACAAATATGCTGATCCCATTTACGTTGACGATGTAGCAAAGGATTTTCCGAGGCTTAAAATAATCCTAGCACATGCTGGGAGACCAATTTGGTACTCTTCCGCATTTTACATGGCTAAGCATATCAGTAACGTTTATCTAGAGATATCTTCGATACCTCCAAAAAACATTCTTAACGTATTACCAAATTTAGAAGAAATATCTAGTAAGGTTATCTATGGGAGTGATTTTCCTGCATTCAAAGGTCAAGACTTAGCTGATTATGCCTCACAAGTGTATAAGGTCATTAGAGACGATAGAATAATGAGTTCGAATATAAAGAGGTTAATAAAGATTAAATAAAACTGGTTATATGTTTAACTTTTTTCTTGAAACTCCATTCTTTCTAAATAAATGACAAAATATTTGGCCTTTCAACTAGAGGGGGAGAGGAAGTTAGGTGTAGTGGAAGGGAATTATGTGCATGAGATAGATGACTTTGATAAGGAGGCGAAGGGAAGAGCGTATAGGTTAGATGAGGTCATTTTTGATGTACCGGTAATACCATCTGCCATAATTTGCACGTTGGTAAATACACCTCGGATGTTAGGCGTTGAGAGAAAGGATGAGGCTAAGGAGATGGTGAAAAGCCCCAAATTCTTCTTAAAACTACCTAATATTATAACTGCCCATAAGAAAGCAATTATATCACCTAAGGATGCAATAAGACCAGAAGTAGAAATAGCAGTAATTATAAAGAAGAAAATGAAAGAGGTAAAAAATAAAGATGAGTTGTACGATTATATTCTGGGATTCTCTGTCTTCAATGATATCACATATCCGCCTGGTTTAAAAGAAGATTCTTATTACGCTTATAGGAGAGATCCTGCAGATGGAAAGGTTAAAAAGATGTTAATGAGAGGAACTCACTTCAGAAATAAGGTTAGAGACACATTCGCTCCTCTAGGCCCTTATATTGTAACTAAAGATGAAGTAGGTGACATTAACTCATTAGGTATGAGAAGTTACTACGATGGTAAATTAATACAAGATGGCAATTCAGAGGATTTCATATTTAGTATTGAAGAAATATTATTAGAATTATCGAAGATCGTAACAATACCACCTATGAGTGTAGTGACAAGCGGTAGTGTAGGATACGTTAATGTGGAGGATCAATCTGAATTCCATTTAAAACCAATAAGTAACGCATTAATGGTAGCTGAGATAGAGAATATAGGCAGACTAGAAAATCCTACTATTGTTGATTACCAGTGACTTCCTCATCGCCCTAAAGAGTGAGGTTTGTCATTCTTTCATGATTAAAGTTTTTAAAAAGCGTTTTTTATGGGAAAGACTTATTATATGTTGTAAGATAAATCATACTTGTTTTATGGGTGAATTTTTTGAAAAAATATGATGTAATCATAATCGGTGGAGGGCATAATGGTTTAATAGCGTCAATTTATCTGGCTATGAACGGCTTGAAAACAATTGTTTTAGAAAGAAGGGAAAAATTGGGAGGTATGGCAGATACAGATGAGTACAAAGGAGTTAAGTTCTCTAAAGCAGCTTATGTATTGGGACTTTTACCGGATAAAATAAAAACTGAAATCTCAGTAGACTTTCCTACTATTAATTCAGATTATATAGAAATTTTTGTTACTGAAAGAAAAAATATAATAAAGGTTTGGAGAGAAAAGGAAAAGAGGATAAAGGAATTTGAGAAGATTGGAGAGAAAAACTATAGAAAATTAGATGATTTCATATTAGATTCTAAAAGGTTACTAGAGGAAAGATTTACGTATGTTACGAGACCACCTACTATTGAGGAAGTTAAGGAAAGTAATAGTATGTTATTGGAGGAGACTGAGAAAGTTTTAAGAGAGTATTTAGATAATTTCGAGGAATTGTATCCAATATTCTCTTATGATTTCATACTTAATATGCCAGCATATCTATTCATTTACTTTTTCTCAACACAATGGAAAATCGTGAAAGGAGGTATGGGAACTGTAGGTAGAGTATTAGCTAATAGGGCAAGGGAATTAGGAGTAGACATTTTCACAAATTCCGAAGTCTCAGAGATATTAATAAAGGACAATTCTGTAAAAGGGGTAAAGCTCAGTAACGGGAAGATAATAGAGAGTAATAACATAATATTTACTGGAAATCCAGTATTATTAGAAAAATTGACCAACAATGAAATCAAGATGGAACTACCATTGTATCGCGCAGGTTACGGTAGATATAACATCATACTTAGGGATAACTTAAAAGTCAATGAACCATTAAAACCAGACTATTTTGACAGCCTAATAGTCTTACCTCAAGGAGAAATAACTCTTCCCTCAGCTGTAGATAATTCGTTGGGTGGTGACGTGATGACTTTAATGGGAAGTATTGAAGGATTAGAAGATTTCTTTCCGGATATAAAAGAAAAGACATTACATATTGATAAGGTAAATTGGAAAGTCGTAGAAAGTTTGTACAATAATCCTGGAGGGAACCCTAACCATTTGCCTCTTTCCCTTATTTTTAACGATAGACCTAAGAAAGGATGGGGATATAGAACGCCAATAAAAGGATTGTATATTGGTGGATCTGGAGCTTATCCAGGTGGACAAGTCACTGGAGTTCCAGGTAGGAATGCAGCTTTTGCCGTTTTGGAAGATGTGAGGAAAAATATTAAATATTAATAAGATGAAACTGGAAAGGATGAAGAAAGGCATTAGGTCGAAAAGAAAAAGTTTATTATTAGTTAGTTTATTGGCAACGTTAGTTCTAACGTCCTCATTTGCCTTACTATCTTACTCCTTACCTACTAATATTTTAGGGTTTTTACCCTTAGGCACTACGATAAATTATAACATCTATGAAACTACTTCACGTATAGGTACTTACGTTACATTTAATATCAGTCTTAACTTGAAATGGAACGGAACAGCTTTTCAAGTAAGTGGAAAATCAGTAGTTCACACTATACCTCAAATAAATTCGAACACTACAATAGAAAACGTAAGTGGAGCTTATCCCTATCCATTAAGTATGTGGAGCTATATTGTTTCTGCGGGAACTCCTAACGGTTTCTTAGCGCCAAATCAAGTCTTCACCTCATATAACGGGATACCTGCAATAGAATTCACTGATTATAATAATTACACGTATTTCTCATTACAATATATGATACCTTTAAAAAGCTACTACTACGTTAACCTAAATCCCCAATTAAACGTAACGTTCAGCTCACTAATTGAGATGAAAAACGCAGATTTATCCTTTTACGTTGGCTCTTATAAGGTTTACAGTGTTTCATTCAATTATGCTTATGATAACTATCCCGTTACCTTGAATTTTCTAGTAGCATCCCCTGATGCCGAGATTCACATAGTGAACTACTCTAATCTTTTAGGCTTTAACATAATAGGCAAAGATTTTGTAGCATTACTTGTTCCTATAACGACGTTCAATGACATGTTCGGTATCGGAAAATTCATCTATAATAATTCTGCTTATTTCGTAGCCTTCACTTATAACGCCACTTCAACATATTTTAATACGTCAAATCCCTTGGTAGGATCTTACATCCCTGGAACTAATTATTACATGATATCAGTACCAAGCTCAGCTAATCTCACCATAGTTTTCAACAACTACTACACGCCAAAGATAAACGGAACTGTTATAAATCCTACTGCTACCGTGAGTACTGAAGACATTGGAAATACATTTTCTCCTCTCTATATAATCTCAGTAGTGATTATAGTAGCTATTGTATCATTTATAACGTATAAACTTAGAAGGAAATAAAGTGTAGTTTTACGATAAAAAATCTAAACTTCCTCTCCAAATATAGTGAAGCTTTGCTTACTTTCCGACAATAAAATGTTGACCCTCGCCCTTCAATGCTGGGTAAAAGTTCTTATTTTCGGTAAAGGAATGTTATTGAGGGGAGGAAGATCCAAAAGGGGCTAAACTTGTGTATATCTCCTCCTTTAACACATATCTCCCAAGTCCCAAGGAGGGCTTCTTCACCCAAGGCATAGGGTCAATTTGGCTGAAGATGCAGCCAATGGTCTACTGCTGGACGAATGGGGTGAGTGCTAAGAGCCCATTAGCTATGAAGTGTTGAAGGTGGGAAACCTGTGAACCGCCCTAAGGTAACCTTCTGCATTTATAGCTGAGAGGGGTCAGTTCTCACCTAGCCATCTCTCTCTTTATAAATTTCTGCCTTCATTTAATAAATAAAACCATAAAATTTGTGTTATCTCAAGAGATTTCGAATCTTTTCATTATGCTTTAAGACAATAAACACTCTGCCTTCTCGTCCTAAAGGGCGAGATTTTACTCATTTTGTAAAAACGTGAACATGAAGATAAAACCCAGAAAATTAAATGGAAAATGTTATGATGAGTATATAGGAGTTAATAAAAAAATTGTTATGATGATATTAATTTAACTATATCGTATGGCGTGTTAGCTACTGGTATGCCAGCTTCTTTGAACGCCTTTATTTTACTTTCGAAAGTGCCCATTCCCATATAAACTACAGCTCCTGCATGTCCCATTCTTTTCTCCCTAGGAGCAGTCATTCCAGCTATGTAAGCAACTACCTTTTTCTTTATTTCTCCCTTCTTGTAAGCTTCAGCCAATCTCTCTTCCATAGTTCCTCCTATTTCACCTATTACAATTATCTTCTCAGTCTCAGGATCTTGATCAAATAATCTTACTACATCAAGTATAGAAGTGCCTATTATAGGATCCCCTCCTATTCCTATAACAGTTGATTGTCCCATGCCATGATTCTTAATTAATTCTGAAACTTCATAGGTTAGTGTTCCAGACCTAGATACTATCCCTATCTTACCTTTCTTGAATGATCTAGCCGGTAATATTCCTATCAACGTCTCTTCTGGCACTATGATTCCGGGGCAGTTTGGTCCAATTATCCTTGTACCTCTATTCTTACCATACTTAACTAACCTAGCCATATCTAACACTGGTATATGCTCAGTTATTATTACTAATACCTTAACACCAGCGTCTATTGCTTCATACGCAGCATCTACTGCATATCTAGCTGGAACAAATATTATTGAAGCCTCAGCGTCATGTTCCTTCATTGCCTCTTTCATAGTATCGTAAACTGGAACTCCTTGAACTTCAGTACCACCTTTTCCGGGCGTAACTCCAGCTACTATCTTAGTACCATACCTCAGCATTTGTTGGGTATGGAATGAGCCTTCTTTTCCCGTTATACCTTGAACTATTACCTTAGTATTCTTGTTCACGAGCGTACCGCATCACCTATCATTTTTAATACATCATCATATACGTTTATTCCATTTTTCCTTAATATCTCCTTTCCTTGTTCTTCATTCGTACCTAAAAGTCTTACGAATATAGGTTTTTTAACGATTTTTAGTGCATCAACTATTCCTAACGCTACCTCATCACATCTAGTAATTCCACCGTAAATATTAATAACTATCTTCTTCACCCTGGGATTACTTCCAACCCTTACAACACTATCTTTAACGTGCTCCCTATTAGCTCCACCTCCTACATCTAAGAAGTCAGCTGGATTACCTCCGCTCAACTTCACTAAATCCATAGTAGCCATTGTTAAACCAGCGCCATTACCTATTATACCTATATCTCCCTCTAATTCTACATACGTATCACGTGGTTCTTGTCTACCTAACTCTTTCAATAAATCCTCATGCCTATATAATGCATTATCCTCGAGAATTACTTTAGAGTCTAAAGCTAATAATCTTCCATCATTCGTTAACGCTAACGGATTGATCTCGACTAATTCAGCGTCGTATTCCACGAACAGCTTATATAGCCCATTAATAATTGGGGAGAGTCCCTTAACACCTAGATATTTTTCCGCCTCTACTATATCATAACTTCTTACACCCCTCTCTAAAGGTATAATTATTTTCTTCACATCCTTAGCCTGTTCAACATCAATTCCACCTTCTCTCGACAACACTAGCATCGGTTCTCCGCTTTCTCTGTCTAGTAAAACTGAAGCGTAAAATTCTTTCTCATGTGGAACAAATTCTTCTATAAGGAATTTTTCAACTCCAAGTTTCTTTAACTCTAATATAGTATTATATACATCTTCAGTAACCCTTACTAACCCTCTCTTTCCCCTTGCACCCTCTAACAATTGCGATTTCACTACTGCTTTACCTTCCCACTTAATAGGTTCAGAAGTTACTACACCATTGGGTATAGGTATTCCAACCCTCTTAAAAAGAGCCTTACCCTCATATTCGTACAACTTCATAAGAGAATAGTCTATTCAGTGGAATTTAAACATTCCTATAATATACTTAAATTTTGTAAAAGTACTTAAACATACTTATTTCATCGCATAATTACATATATCCTTTAGGATACAATTATCACACTTTGGCTCCTTAAAACAAAACGCTCTTCCAACCGTTACTATACCCGCATGAAAAAGTTTATACTCAAAAATGCCTTTCCTTAGGTTATTTTCAACCATTGTTTTAACTTCTCTTTTATTATTCAATTCTCTACCAAATAATCTGGACAAAACTCTTTTCCCGTATTCTGAGGGAGGAAAATGCAATTTATGCCCAGCAAATAATAAAATAGAATCTGCTGTTTCCTCGCCTACACCATCTATACTTAGTAGAATATCCCTATCATACAACTTCTCTAGACTACCTAAGTCTATTGTTATCTTCGCTAAGTACTTTAATCTTTTAACCTTTGTTCTATAGAAATTAATACTTTTAAAGAGAGAATATAATTCTTCATCACTTGTCATATATAATTTTTCAAAATTAGTTAGTCCAACCTCTCTCATCGATTGTATCACTCTCTTAACGTTTTCCCATCTAGACATTTGAACCAAAATAGCAGATATTATTATTTCTTCCGCACTCTTCAAACCGTCCCACCATTCATAAGAGTAAGGTGAAGAAACTATCCAGCCCTTCTTCCTTAATAATTCCTTCTCCTTAAGAAAAATGTCTAGCATTAGCTCAAAACTTTCTCTCATATTAATACAAACATTTCAACCAGTTTTAAGTTGATCTTTAAAGAGTATCTGAATACATCACAATGTCGGACAACAGTTTCATTCACTTCCATAAAATTTTATTCTAACTTATGTTTATGGATCTCGAGTAAATTATATTGATAACTGCACTGTATTCATACCGTCTTGAGTTTGATATGAGGTTATATTTATTTTACTCAATATTACCATTTTAATATCAAATATACATATATTTGTAAGAAAGTTTTCTAAACAAGTTATTAAAGATCCTTAGATAGAATTTTTAAAATATTAAACTAAATATTTTGTTTTGGGAAAAAGTTTAAAGACGAGATTATACGCGATACTCTTTAATGAACACTACAGCATTAATCGCAATAGTAGTTGTAGTAGTAGTAATAGTAGCTGCAGTTGGAGCTTATCTAGCGTTATTCCATAAATCCTCTTCAACTATGATGATGACGACAACAAGTACTATGCTTCCTACAACAACCACTAGTACAACGTCATCTACGACTACTACCACTACGACAACTAGTTCAGTAAAATTACCTCCAGGAGCTAGTGAATTGCCTTATAATCCTAATAATAAGACCGTATTTATCTATCTAGTAGTTTCCGTAACTGGACCTCAATTCAACTATAATGGAACCTCGTATGGACAAATGAAAATCTATGTTCCAGCCGGATGGAATGTAATGGTAATATTGACTAATGATCAACCCATACCTCATAACGCTAATATAGTGCTAAACGATACACTGACTCCTAATAGTCCTAACATAACTCAAGACGGTAAGATATTATTATATGTTGGAGATAATCCCTCAGATTATTACTCTAATGGAGTACCTTCACAAGGTACAGCATCTGCAATGTTAACAAATATACAGCCTGGCTATTACTGGATAGCTTGTGGAGTTTACTCTCATGCAGAAAGCGGAATGTGGGTAGACTTAATAGTTTCCAATTCCGTCTCGGTACCTTATTCCATTATAAGCAGTTCAGCGTCGACAACGACTTCTACCTCTACATCATCTCCACCTTCATGGGGATAATCTAAGTTATGAGAAAATTTTTATTTTTTACTTCATATCTTAAATATATGATTAGATATGTGCTTGCTACTATTCTTATATTTTTATCGCTAGTAGCTTATTTCTCTAGTCATTCTGATACGTTACTATGGTCTACAATATCAACTATCTCATTCTGGACGTCCATACTACTTTTACTGCCAAAATCATTTTACAGCTTTCTCCACAGGAGAATTGTGGCTTTTAAAACTCATAAAACATTGTGGGCAGTGATTGGAGCTTACATGACATATCACGTAATTCTTTACTCCTTCTTCTTTTACCTATTATTGCCAGGATCAATAAAGGCATTAAGCTTTCAATTTACGTTTAATGCTGGGATAGGTTATTCAATTCCTCCCTCTTTACCTTATTTCTTGCAATGGGTCTCGACAAGCCCAGCAATCTGGTTCTTCATAGGACCTTATGAGGGTGATATCATACCTTTTTCCACTATTATTGGAATTTTTTTAGCAATATTAATAGGATTAAACGTGATTGAAATAAAGGAACTTTGGGGATTATCAAGATATAAGGCTAGTAAAGCTGTAGTCTTAGTTCCTTCTATTGGGGTGATTTCAGGTTCATCTTGTTGCGTATTTCTACCCAGTATTATTATGTACTCGATTGCGTTATCAATAACCGCTTTAACTTCAACTATATTGTCAATATTATCAAACTACGTTTATTTCGTCTTAGCGTATTACATGTTACCAGTAATCTCAGCAATAATCTTATTTCATAACTTGGTAGTTACGGATAAATTATTAGGTAAGATTGCCAGAAAAGGAATAACTGGGAGAAGAGAATAATCTTAAATGAAAAGGCTTTTATTGATATACATGAAAGAATAGATTGTGGAATGTGAAGAAGTAGCAAGAATGTTATTATCTTCCACTCATGCTATAGTGTTTACGGGGGCGGGAATAAGCACTGCATCTGGAATTCCAGATTTTCGAGGTCCTAATGGACTGTGGAAAAGATATTCACCAGAACTCGCTACGATAGAGTATTTTGAAAAGGATCCTAAAGGATTTTGGGAATTTTATTCAATCCGAATGGGAAGCCTATTTGAAGCTAAGCCTAATAGTGCTCATTACGCGATAGCTGAATTGGAAAAAATGGGTATAGTTAAGGCTGTTATTACTCAAAATATAGATGGTTTGCATCAAAAGGCTGGATCTAAAAACGTAATAGAGCTTCATGGAACTATGAGGAGATCCTATTGCTCTTCATGCTATAGAGTTTATGACTCAAAGGAAGTTCTTGAGAAGATAGGGCAAGGTGAGATTCCTCCTAAATGTTCTTGTGGAGGAATTATCAGACCAGATGTAGTGTTATTTGGTGAACCAGTTAAACAAATCTATGATGCCTTAAGTATAGCTTATGATTCTGATTTAGTGATGTCCATAGGTTCTTCATTAACAGTATATCCTGCAAATCAAATTCCGATAATAGTAAAACATAGAGGAGGTAAACTAATAATTATAAACATGGAGGAAACTCCTATGGATAACATGGCTGATATAGTAATTAGGGAGAAAGTTGAGACGTTTTTACCGTGTGTTTTAGATTCCATAAAGAAATTAATTTCAGCTAACTAACAGTGGATAATAAAAACTAAAAAATACATGATAGATGAGATTTCCCTTATGAAAAAAATATTTCTTATAATAGAGGATAACGTACCGGAAGATTGCCGAGAATTAATAATAAAGAGAATAAAGGAGAGGCTCATTAAAGATTCCTTAAATTTAGGGGTTGAAGAAACCATAAAAAAGTGGTTATATGAGGAAGAAAAGGATGAAGATAAAGAGGAGGTAATACTATTGGAATAGAATATTTCATTTGGAATTACTAAACTTATTTGTCTTAATTAAATCCTCGCTTACTTCCTCTATGTCCTTTATAGTATCTATTGATCTCCAATAAACATTACTAAAATTAACTCCTAGTATTAGTTCCTCTTTCGCCAATTTTGGAAAGGTAAGTTTTTCCATATCTCCCTTTTCTGGCAAGTAATTAAATATTCTACTGTTCATAAGATAAACTCCAGCATTTATCCAGTAATTTTCTAGTATTGGCTTTTCCTTAAAGTCTATTACCTTACCATCCTTAGTCTCCACTATTCCATAAGGACTTTTCAAAGGAACTAATGCCATGGCGACAACACGCTCTCTATCTATTTTAAGCCTTGATACATCTAAGTCAGTTATTATATCTCCATTCATCACTAAAAATACATCCTCATCCTCTAACAGCTTCTTTACTTTCTTCAGAGCTCCACCAGTGCCTAAAGGTTCCTCTTCTATAGAGAAGTATGAGGAAATGCCTAGTCTTCTTTCGTTTTCACTAACCCATTTTACTAAAACATCCCATTTATAACCGGTTAATATAATAAATGAAGTTATATTATAAGATTTAAGCCACATAATTTGCCATTCTATTATAGGTTTTCCCGCAACTTCAATTAAAGGTTTAGGTTTGTCCTCGGTTAAAGGTCTTAATCTCTTCCCATAACCTCCAGCTAAGATTACAGCATGCATTAGATTATTTAACTTCCAAAATAAATAATAAATTTTTTCAGTACATTAGGAAAGGAATCAAATCTTAACGCTTTCTTTAACATAATGCTTATGAATTTGAATTACCCTCTATTTTCACTCCTTCAAGTTCTAATAAAGCCTTCTTTAACTTAACCCCTCTAGAATATCCTCCCAATCCTTTCTCAGATATTACCCTATGACAAGGAATTATCAATAAAATAGGGTTTTTTGACAATGCCATACCTATAGCCCTAGGGGAAGTATTCAATCTATCGGCAATCTGCTTATACGTCTCAACCTTTCCCCAAGGTATTTTCATAACCTCCTTATATACTGATAGCCTAAAAGGATACGTCCTTAAACTAATTGGCTCTCTTAAGTCTACTGGTTTACCCTCGAAATACAAGTCTAGCTTGTGAAAAAAGTCTGTAAATACGTCATTATCTATAGACTCTTTCTCTGCACAGTTACAGAAATCTAACATTAGGAAACCTTTTTCATCTTTAGCTATAGTTATGTAACCTAATGGACTTTTATAAAGCCCATAAACTATCATATCCTATCTCCTCCATCCTTATAAGACAATCTTTCTTATTCGTTTTATAATTATAGTATTACCTAGCTCAAAAAATTTTGCTATAACAAAATATTAAGCATATTTTTGTTTAACCTTTAAGCTTCTTTAGGGCGCTCTGTTCAACATCTCTGTCATTTATCTCAGCTTTAAGAGCGTTAAGAAAGTCTTCAAATTTAATGTTCCTAATTTCTACATTTCCTCTACCTCTCACTGTGACCTTTCCCTCATTAGCCTCTTTCTTTCCTACTATGAGCAAATAAGGTACTCCCTCATCATAAGCAGTTTTAATCCTTTTACTCAAAGTTTCTCCTGCATAACTTATCTCCACTCTTATCTTATTACTCTTTAATTCATTAAATAGCTTCTCGGCGTAATCATTTACTTCATCAGTAATCGGCAATATTCTAACTTGAATTGGGCTAAGCCAAGTAGGTAGCTTACCCATGAAGTGTTCTAAAAGTATTGCCATACATCTATCTATAGAGCCTAAAATCGCTCTGTGTACCATTACTGGTCTCTTTTTAGAGCCGTCTTTGTCAGTGTACTCTATCTTAAATCTCTCAGGCAAATTAAAGTCAACCTGTATAGTAGATAACTGCCACCATCTTCCTAAACTATCCCTAACGTCAAAGTCAATTTTGGGACCGTAAAATGCACCCTCTTTATCCTTTATTCCATAATTCATTCCTACCTCTTTCAATGCATCAATTAAAGCATTTGTCGCCTTTTCCCATTGCTCATCAGTTCCAATACTCTCATCTGGTCTAGTGCTAACGTACGCCCTTATATCATCTTGTTTAAACCCAAACTTACCCCAAACCTCTAATACTTTCTTTATTAACGTTTTAACCTCATCCTTCAGTTGATCTTCCCTTAAGAAAATGTGACCATCATCTTGGACTAGTCCCCTAACCCTTAAAAGCCCGTAAAGTTCTCCCTTTTTTTCCCATCTATACACATGACCAAACTCTGATAGCCTTATTGGAAGATCACGATAGGTCCTTGGCTTAGACTTATATATTAAGATGTGACCCGGGCAATTCATTGGCTTAACTCCGTATTCCTCCCCCTCCATATTAAATAATATTAATTTATCTCTATACAATGTATAATGACCAGATATCTTCCATAGATCTGACTTATAAACGTGGCTAGTATAGACTTCTTGATAGTTCATGCTATCATTAATCTCCCTCATGAAATTGATTAGTTCGTTTCTTATTATCTGCCCTTTAGGATGAAACAAAACTAACCCTGAACCAGCTTCCTCATGAAAACTAAACAAGTCAAGCCTTTCTCCTATAAGTCTATGATCAGTTTCTTGAGCCTTTTCTAGCCATGATAAATAGTCTTTCAATTGCTCTTCAGTCTCAAAGGCTACTCCTCTGATCCTAACGTATTGTATTCCAGGCTGAGGATGATGAGTTGATATGTTTAATATTTCGAAATACTTAGGGATTAATGAAGAAATTGGCTCATTTGCTTCTATCTTAATTTTCATTCCATTATACTCCACAGTATCTCCACGTAACTCAAAGGCTATATCGGTCTCCTTGATTACTTTTTTCGCCTCTTCTAAACTAATACTACTATCGGATTCAATATCAACATAAAAGTCCCTTTCTCCTAATCCAACATTCACTGGCTTATAACCTGACTTCGCAAAATTTATCGCCAGAATTATAGCACCCTTAATCCATAACGGCTTATAATTTTCCATAAAGTTAAGTATAAAGCTCAGCTTATATCTTTAGCTGTTAAAATACAATTGTGAGAATTCTAATAATTGCCAGTGGTGGTGGTCACACCGGTTTTGCTAGAGCCATTGCTCAATACTTGCCAGAAAAAGCAGATTTCGTGATACCCAAAAACGATGAGTACAGTAAACTAATGATAAGAGATTACGCAAACATAATTTACGAGGTACAAAAGGGCAGAGAGCCTAATGAGTCAAGCATCCATTTCGCTAAAAGGATTATGAAAATATTATATGAGAGCTCCAAGTTACCAAAATACGATATCATAATAGCTACTGGAAGTAATCATTCAATATTTCCCTCTTTCTTTCAATTCTTGAAAGGAGGTAAAGTCTTTGCCATAGAGAGTCAAGATAGATTTATTACTAAAGGAAAGGCCGTTGACATAATATCTAAGTTCTCAAAAGGGGTTTTCTTACACTGGGAAGAGCAAAGGAAGTTATATAAAGATAAAAGTATAGTAGTTGGTCCCATAGTTGAAAGACCAAGGTATGAGCCTAGAGATAATGATTATATTTTAATAACTGCTGGTAGCTTGGGATTTAAGAGGTTATTTGACATAGCCTCTAAAATTACATGGAAGAAAATAGTCATTCAAACCGGTAAAGTCGATCCAAGGCTTTATAAAAAGGAGAATGTAACGTCTTTTTCATTCGACCCGGACCTAGAAAAGTGGATAGCTAATTCAAGTTTAGTTATCACCCATCAAGGAAAGACAGCTATGGAAGCAGTAGTAATGTATAAGAAACCGGTCATAATCGTTTACAATAAGGACTGGAAAAGTGCTACGACTTATGAGGATGCTAAAATATATGCGGAAGTATTAGGTGCTACATTCTTAGACGATCCAATTTCATGGAATAGTGACGAAATTTTATACAACGCGTTAGAAAAAGTTGGTA
Organism: Sulfolobus sp. B1; assembly: GCF_007050195.1. Lineage (NCBI taxonomy): Archaea > Thermoproteati > Thermoproteota > Thermoprotei > Sulfolobales > Sulfolobaceae > Sulfolobus > Sulfolobus sp. B1. Next base: position 19,191 of record NZ_QIMI01000005.1, read on the forward strand.
AACCTAAGGAAATTAAGCCGGGAACGCCTAAGCTAATTCATTATTTACGAGATGAGGAAAACCTCATCCCTTAGGGAGAGAGTAATAAAAAGTTTTTGATACTAAAAAACTATTATAAATAAAGATAGGTTCTATGAGCCTCTTGAAAGCTCCTTTAACGAGAATCAATAAGGGAGACCAATGAGGCACCATAAGGGAACCTCCATCCTTTAAGGCGGAAGGAGGTCAGAACGATCTATGAGTATTACATTTTTATGAGAGTAAATGTATAATAAATATTGTGGAAATCAGAAGAATACAAGATAAGGTACATTTTGACGAATATGAGGAGACTTTTAGCATTAATGGATATCACTTTTCGCCTTGGTTATTAGATGAACTTTATATTTATTCTGAAGAAAATAACCTTTTATTATCGTTAAGTTTTCAAGAATTCTTATCTATAATGGAAAAAATAGGAAAAGACATAGAAATTAAAAGGATTAATGTATATAACTCTGAAAAAGGTATGATTATACATATAAATAACTCTGAAGTGAGTATAGAGTCGATTATAGACATGTACTCACAAAAAATTCTAACACTTATTAACGGTGAAAGGATAAAGAACGAACGAAAGCTTACATGTGCACTGAATGACTGCAGATATGACGCGATATTTAATTTGAATAATTATATTTATCACTATGTATTAAACTTAAGTTTGGATTACAACGTAAATGTCAGATTACGTTCTACTAACTTTAATTTATTAATTAATGAAATCATTATTGAAAAATTACTCAATAAGTTTAAAGTATCATAGAAAAGATTATACTTAATGATAAAATGTTAAGCTACTTATGGAAAAGTTTTAAAAAGAGAGATAGCGTATATTATCTTATGAAAGAAAGAGAAGTTGAGGCTAAAAGATTAGTGGGAAAGAAAAATGTTAGAGGTAAAGTATACGAATATGAGTATTATACCTTACCACTCAACTTGTATCTACCTAAATCTATGGTAGAGAAGTTTGGAAAGAAATACATGCTTCAAGTCGATGAAGATAGTGGTACAATAACAATAAAACCTAAGAGCAGTTAAATTTCAAGACCAAATATTTTTCTATGAATTATAAAAGTTCTACTCTCTGTAATTATTTTGATAATTTTATTGTTCACTTCGATACCAATAATTTTCTCATATTTATCATAATTATATTTGTTTATCTCTATATAAAGTTTTACAGCATATACGCATAATACAATTAAAATTAATAATAAGACGTAAGGATTATTTAACAGTACATATGTTATCATTATAATAATAGAAGATACTAAAAGAACATAATAGAATTTTAAAATCGAAGTCTTTCTGTATGCCAGCAATTGATCTGAAATTATTGACACCACGTAATATCCATCATTACTCAAAGCAATAGCTCTTCCTTTCACATATTTAAATATAGAAATGGAACGTATAAACCTAAAATTGGTTTAAAGGAAAACTATTAAAGCATAAAATAAAATATAACGATACTGTGATTAAAGAAGATCTTCCCAAAATAACTGGTAAATCTTCCTATATAGATGATATTAATCCTAAAAACTTGGCGTATTTATATATTGTCAGATCACCCATAGCAAGAGGTATAATAAAAAATATATCAAAACCTAGTAAGGCTCTTCTAACATTAACTTGGGAAGATGTAAAGCTATATATGCCAGTAAGCGGTGATCCAGAAACTTTGAAACAATCAAAAATAGTTAAGATGCCAGTATTAGCCGATGGAAGGGTTAACTATGTAGGACAGCCAGTATTAGCCTTCGTAGCAGAAGATAGGTACGAAACTGAAGATATAGCAGAAGATGTATCCATTGACTATGAAGAATTGAAGCCAATTGTAGATGTAGAGGAAGCAATGAATAGTAATGAGGAAATTCATTCCGGAGTAAAGGGTAATATTTCCGTTGATAGACTATTAGAGGGCGGTGAACTTAGTGCTAAGAGCAAAGCTGAAGTAGTAGTCAGAAGAAAACTAAAACAGAATAGGATAATCTCTAACCCGATGGAGCCTAAAGGAATAATAGCTCATTGGGACGGAAATATATTAAATATTTATGGATCTTTTCAGTCCTCCTTTAGAATACGAAATGATCTAAGAGAAGTACTAGGAATTTCGCCAGAGAAAATCAAGGTTTATTCATCTCCTAACGTAGGGGGCGGTTTTGGAAACAAAGTACCAGCTTACCCGGAGTACGTTTTAGCATCTATAGCTTCGATGAAATTAGGAAGACCTATTAAGTGGATAGAAACCAGATTTGAACATTTAAGAAACCCTACTTTTGGGAGAGGAGTGGTTTCAGATATAAAGCTATATGCTACTAAGCAGGGTGAAATACTAGGCCTAGAAGGATATGTTATAGATGATATTGGAGCGTATAATTTTACACTTAATCCCACTACTCCCTTATTCATAGCTAGACTATTAACCGGTCCTTATAAGGTAAAATTTGCCTCAATAAGGGCTTATGGAATATTTACCAATTTACCTCCTACTGGTCCTTATAGGGGAGCTGGCAGACCTGAAGCGGCATTAATCCACGAAACACTAATTGAAGATTTAGCGGAAGAGTTGAAGATGGACCCTGTCGAGATAAGAAGGAGAAATTTAGTAGGGGACAACGGTTACGTTTCTCCCTTAGGAATTAGAATTGATCCTGCTGGATATTATGAGGTATTAAATGAGGCTGAAAAGTATTATAGAAAGGCAAAAGAACAGTATAATGATAAGGGTATCTCAATAGTAGTATTTACTGATATAGTAAGGCTGTCTCCAGGAGAGGGGGCTAGAGTTAAGATAGAAAACGGGAAGGTTAAAATATATGTTGGTAGTGGTCCTCATGGACAAGCTTACTATGATACTTTCTCTAAATTAGCATCGGAAGTACTAGGAATACCTGCTGACTTAATAGAGGTGTATAGTAACAGTACAGAATACGTCAAGGAAGGAATAGGAAGTTTTGGATCTAGAAGTGGCACTATAGCAGGATCAGCAGTAATTGAGGCTAGCAGGCAACTGCTAAATAAAGTGAAGGACATAAATAAGGCTTTAAAGGAGATGGATGGAGTTGAGGTTGAGGTATTCTATAAGTCAGATGATATATTCTCTCCCGGAGCTTATGTAGCAGTAGTTGATTATGATAAGGATACTGGATTTCCAAAAGTTATAGAAATCTTTGCTGTAGATGATGTTGGCAGAGTATTGGTTAAGGATGAGGTAGAAGGACAAATAATTGGTGGGGTTCTACAAGGGGTTTCACAAGTATTATGGGAGCAAACACCCTATGATGATAATGGAAATCCCCTGTTCTCATCGATAGCTGAAGCTGGGGTACCTACAGCAGTTGAAGCAAAATATAAAGTCACCTTGAATGAAATAGAGTTTCCCTCAGCATTACCAGCTAAAAGTAGGGGTGTAGGAGAAGCAGGAACGACAGGAGCATTGCCAGCAGTTTTCATAGCACTGGAGAAGGTGACCAAGAAGAAATTCAATAAAACACCAATCCTACCTTGGGACATAATAGGCTAGATCAGTATTACAATCCCTTAAGAGATAAGGCTTGTGTTATAGAAATTAGCAAAAAGTGGCAAAATAACGGCAAAAACACATTAAGTTGATGAAATAACTGTAAGCCTAACTTTTTAAGGAGGAGGAAAATTCTTTAAACAACGAGAATAACTTCTCTTTATGATAATCTCACCCCTACTAACTTCCTCCTTGCCTTAAAAGGTGGAAGTTCCGCTGAGGTTTTTGACGTCATCTCTCTTTATGGAGATTACTCCATTTGAAGAGAATAGGAAAGAAAGAGGCTTCCTCAACACGTTAATAACTTTTTCCCCTAACCTCATCATATTCGTAGCACGATTAACGTCACTACTGTTAAGCTTATGATAAAGGAAAGGCAAGCCTAGCCCTTCATGGAATGTGAAGAACGTTGAGGAAAGCCTAAAAAAGGACAAATGAGAATGTTCCTCGATACATATCTTTAATCACCAAGGAGGGTAGGGAAAAGGGGTAATGTGAGTGAGAACCTAGCCTTTGCTGGACGAATTGAGTTTGTGTTAAAAACGCCCACTAGCTATGAAGGTGGTAAACCTATGAATATTCTTAGGTGAACCATCGCCTTTCAAGACGCAGAGGAGGTCAGATATTTCGAAATATGCTTAATATAAAAAACATATTTTATTATATGTATACTTTGCACTAAAAGATATTTATTCTCTCTAATCAAATTTTTATTAACCTACAATATAAATTTTATATATCTATATTGAAATGTGTAATTTTAAAAAACTTCTTTTAAATCCAAACTTCTTTTACAAAAGCTTATAATCTCACCATCATATATATAATGTTATGGATCCATCATTGCTCAAAGATAGGGCTAAACAGCTCTTAGACGTTTTGTTCGTTGATGCTCAAAAGATGTCATATGATACTGCGATCGTCCTAATCTCTGAAGCTTTGTACTTATACCTATGTAGTTTACTTTCAGAACTGGATATCAATAATCCGTGGTCCTATAATTTTCAACAAATATTTAAAGTATTAAGTGAAAAAATAATGGATAAAAAATTTCATAAAATAGTTGATGAGAATCTGGATAAGGTTAGACTCCTGGATAAGGTTAGATTTGAAAATATGCAATTAATAAGAGTAAATAATAAAATATTATATGAGATTTACAATTTTTCTAGATTAGTTATAGATTATTTGTCTTCATACAAAAACTTAGAATACGTTCTAGAGAATTGATTGCTCATAGTGCACGGGTAGTCATCTCATTTCTTTCATTAAAAATGCTTTCAAGATTTACGTCATTACTTATATGTATAGGTGTGATTATTACATTATTACCTTCATACTTTATGTTTAAGTGAATTTTAGTCAAATTATTATATAATAATACGTTAATCACACGGTTATCATAGTATATATCAATTTTTAGGTTATTTTTACTCGCAAATTCCAGTAAACTATTCATTAATTTACAAGTGTCTAAGCCATCTATAGATATAGAATGTTCCATCATGGATTTAATTATATTATAGGTTATATTTAATTTTTAGTCTATCTCAACGTATAAAAATTTTAAACATGATACAGTTTAAACTATCTCATATAATAAAGTATGTTAGCTTTTTACTCCATGCTTATATAGTTTTTACTAAAATTTTATTATAAAATAAAGAATTTTTGATATAAATTAAATTTATAGATATACGCTAGGTTAATGTCTTTTCTTCCTAGTATACAAGAAAAATATTATTACTACTATTACTAAAATAGGTATAAGGATAAACAATGAGGTATTTGAGTATGTGTTAGGAGGAGATATAGTTAAAGTAGTTTCTAAAAATACTTCTCCACTGTTAGAATAATTTGATTGAATATAATTAATAAATCCATTTTTATATATTATATATTGAGATTCATAATATACAGGAATGGAGGTTAGATTAAGATCTGAAAACCTTAATGATATAATACCATTGTTAATTGTAATATTTCCGTAACTCATCACTTGAAACGTTACCTTATTATCGCTTAGATTCATTACGTCGATAACGACATAGACTGAAGAATTTTTATTGAAATTGTAAGGCATATAGAAAGGATACAGTACAAATACGTTAGAGTAATTATATGAATAATACTTTATACTTAGCGTATCATTATTGAGGTCTATTAAGTAATAATAAGAGCCTTTCACGGTTTCACTTATACCTAAAGAACTATTATACCCCTTTCCTACCTCATATACTGTAACGTTATATTCGTTCTGTGAGATTTTAACATAATTCAAATTAATACTTAAAGACACGTCCAGACCAGAAAAAATACCCTTATACCCTACTAATTGTGATCCATGAAAAGCTATAGTCATAAATAACAAAAATAATAATAGAATACTAGTATAAGTGACATGCAACCTTATGCCCACCTTCTACTTCTTTAAACTCAGGTTCCTTATCCTTACATACTGGCATGGCAAAAGGACATCTATTATAGAATACACAACCTTTTGGGAGATCAATAGGACTAGGTATCTCCCCCTTAATATTAGGTTCTTTTATTCCTACATCTGGATCTGGTATGGGAACTGCTTGCATTAAAGCCTGAGTATACGGATGCAGAGGTTTATTGATCACTCTATCTGTTAATCCTATTTCTACTATCTTTCCCAAATACATAACACCTATTCTATCGGAAACATAGCTAGCAATAGATATGTCATGAGTTATAAAGAGGAATGCTGTGCCATTCCTTTCCTTCTCTTGAAGTATAAACTCAAGTATCTGTCCTCTCGTGGAAGCATCTAACATCGATACAGGTTCGTCAGCTACTATAAATTTAGGCCTTAGCAATAAAGCTCTTGCAACCACTACTCTCTGTCTCTGTCCTCCAGAAAGTTCAAATGGTCTCTTGTTTATGAAGGCCTCTGGAGGAGATAGTTTAACAGTTTTTAGCATTTCATAAATCATCTCTTTTTCTTCTTCTTTATTACTAGCTAACCCATGAAGCCTAATTCCTTCTGCCAAAATTTCATAAATTGTGTACCTAGGATCTAATGAACCATATGGATCTTGTTGTATCATTTGATAATATCTTCTTAAAGGTCTTAATTGCTTATCATTTATTTTTGACACTTCTACGTTTTCCCAGTAAATAGAGCCGGTATGAATGTTTATTAATTTTAGAATAGCTTTCCCTAATGTTGTTTTGCCGGAACCACTCTCACCAATTATTCCTAATATTTCTCCCTTACCAACTTCAACATTCACTCCATTTACTGCATTAACATAGAGTCTCTTAAATAGTCCAACTCTTGCAAATGGGTACTTGACATATAAATTATTAACTCTTATTAGTGGTTCCGACATCCTTCCTCTCACCTACTAGATGACACGAAACAAGTCTTCCATCTACTAATCGTAATTCTGGTTCCTTCGTAAAACATATGCTCTCAGCCATTTTACACCTAGGCGCAAAAGGACATCCCTTAATTTCCTTTGTTAAATCTGGTGGATCGCCCGGTATGTAATTAAGCTTCCTAACTCTACCGTACCTTATATCAGGTACTGATGATAATAGACCTATTGTATAGGGATGTAAAGGTTCCTTAAATATTTTCCTAACATCACCTAATTCCATAATTTTTCCCGCGTAAAGCGTAGCCACCTTAGTAGATAAATTGGCTACTAAGGCTATATCATGAGTTATGTAAATCAAACTTCTTGATGAATTTAGAATCTCTCTCCTTATTAAGCTAATAACTCTAGCTTGGTTAATAACGTCTAAGGCAGTAGTAGGTTCATCTGCAATCACAACTTCAGGATTTAATAGAAGAGCTGAAACTATAACTGCTCTCTGCCTCTGTCCTCCAGAAAGTTCATCAGGGTATTTTCTAAAAGTCTCTGGAGGAAGACCAACTTGCTCAAATAGCTTCATTACCTTCTCGAAAGCTTGATGTACATCCATTTCAGTATGTTCAAGGATTATTTGGACTAATTGATCCCCCACCCTTTTTATAGGATTAAAAGAATTCATAGAGTATTGAGGTATTATAGATATTCTCTTCCACCTAATACTCCTTCTAAATTCCTCTTTGTCCATACTAAGAATATCTTTACCGTCAAGCAGGACAGATCCTCTAACTTCAGCGTTTTCTGGTAAAACCCTCATTATGGCAGATGCTATAGTAGTCTTTCCAGAACCGGTTTCACCTATTATGCCTAATGCTTCTCCCTTTTCTAGGCTAAAGGATACTCCGCTAACAGCTCTAACGTACGTATTATCATCTAAATAGTATTTAACTTCTAAATCATTTACTTGTAATGTCAACGACTTTCACCACTTGTCAAACCATAAAATCTCGTTATAGCTTCTCCGATATAATACAATGAAATCCCCAAAAGGAACAATGCAATACCAGGTGGTAAAATCCACCACCAAGCAAAATAAGGTGCTGAGGTAGCTGCATGAGCTGAAAAACCTAACATGTTTCCCCATGTAGGGAAAGTTATTATACCTATCCCTAAGAAATCAAGCCCACTTTCTATACCTATAACCGCAGGTATATCAAATATGAGCTGAGCTATAATGATGGGTATTACATGTCTTACAACATGCTTTCTCAGTATCTGAAAGTTAGACATTCCTAATACTTTAGCCGCCTCTACGAAACCCATATTCCTAATACTTAACGTTTGTCCTCTGATTATTCTAGCAGTAGGAGGCCATGACAAAAGAACTAAAACTGCTGCAATTAGTAGTACTTTGGAACTTGAAATAAATATCTGTTGAAATATAGTTATTAAAACTATTAGTAACGCTAAGCCAGGTAAAAGTAGGATAAAATCGGAAATGGAAATCAAAACTTGGTCAGTCTTTCCGCTATAATAACCAGCTAAAAGTCCAGTTATGGCTCCAACCCCAACTATCACAGCACCTACTATTAAAGCTAAAATTAGATCAAATGCACCTCCTTGCACATATTCCGCAAAAACGCTAGCTCCATTATCATCCGTGCCCAATAACCCATACCTACTACCTAGGAACTTGAATAATAGATCTGAAAGATATATGATTATACTGGAATTCTTACCTGATGGGATATAAGATATTTGGTATTGCACAGTATAAGTCCCAGTAAGGTTAAAAACTGAATGTAAGAATATAGAATTGGCGAAAGCTTGTTCAGAAGGGGGAAGATTAGCAGTATAATACCAAGGAGTTAGTGAGGCATCACCAGATGTTGCTAAAACATATATCCATGTCTTAGGGGAAATATATTTCTCTACAGTAGCTAAAGTCGGTATTATGTAATTCCCAGAAGTTAACATCCAATAGGTTTCATTCTTAGAATTAACAATATATCCATTAAACAAGAATTGTGACCCAGAAGATTCATAGTAAATACTAGCCTGCATTAAAAAAGAGTCTAAACTGGAGGGCAATAGATAATTGTAATAAAAAGTATGATATAGTGTAATATTAACTGGATTATCACCTTTAATTATTACTTCTATGCTACCATTCCCGGTATTACCAAAGGTAGACATTGTCTTTTCAAAGGATTCACCCGTAGGACCAAAATTACTAACCCATAAGACTTCTACTTGATCCCCGTTTATAGACATATTACGGAGATTCCAATAAGTGATTACTGAAGGACTCTTGGCTGCTATTAGTGA
>NZ_QIMI01000060.1:0-9958 GCF_007050195.1 Sulfolobus sp. B1
AGGAGGAGTTAAGATAGAGATAAAGGGAGTTCAAAGACTTGAATTGATTCCATTAATAATAAAAAATGAAGCAATGAGGCAGTTCAATCTCTTGAAAATAAAGGAAGAGCTCGAGAAAAGAGGTGTAACTAAAGATCTAATATTATCTTATATGCAAGTAAAAGATCTAAGTGAATTATTTAAAAATACTAAAAGTAAAATAATTAAAAATGCCTTAGATAAGGGAGAATTGATTTATGGATTAAGATTACCGAAGTTTAAAGGGATATTAGGTTGGGAGTTATCCCCTAAGAGAAGGTTTGGAACAGAATTAGCTGATTACGTTAGAGCGTTAGCTGCACTAGGGGGATTGATGCACTCTGATGAATTACCAAACTACGGAATAACCGCTGAGGAAGTAAATGAGGTAAAAAGGGCATTAAACGTGTCAGAAGATGATGGATTTATAATTATAACCGGACCTAAGGAGAAGTTAGAAAGGGCCATAGAGACAATTAGAGATAGAGTAATTCAAGCTTTGAATGGCGTTCCTAAGGAGACTAGAGGTGCCTTAGAAGATGGTAATACTAAATTCTTAAGACCACAACCTGGCTCAGCAAGAATGTACCCAGAAACTGATATTCCGCCAAGAAGAGTAGATGAGGAATTACTTGAAGAGGCAAAAAAATTAGTTCCAGAACCACCAGAAGTTAAACTGAAAAAGTACGTTAAATTAGGATTAAGTGAGGAGCTAGCTAAAGAAATTCTAAGAGATCCAAAACTAGATTTATTTGAAGAGTTAGTCTCAAAATATTCAGAAAGAGTTCAGCCATCAATAATAGCAACACTAATTACTAATACGCTGAAATACGTTAAATCAAAGGGCGGAGATATCTCTAAGATCAGCGAGGAGGATATTGAGGAAATAGTTAAGGGAATTTATGAAAATAGAATAAGTAAGGACTCAATTCAGGAAATACTATTGGAATATACCAGTAGCAAAAGTTCAGTAAGTCTATCTGAAGTGATGAAGAAATATGAAATAATTCCCGTAGAAGAATTAGAGAAGATTGTTGAAGATGCAATAAAATCTAACATAGATGAGATAAATAAAAGAAAAGAGAAAGCGATAAATATTGTTATGTCAAAAGTTATGAGTAGAGTTAAAGGAAGAGCAGACGGTAAGTTAGTGCTAGAGTTAATTAAGGCAAAATTAAAGGATTTAATAGGATGAAGAATTACCCTCGGACTGATAAGTGAAATGAAGAGAAGGCATTTGTCGGATAAAAATGATGAGCTTGACCGCTTATGAAAATCGATGATATATTAAAGGTAGCCTCTGATTATCCATCTGGAAAACTTGAAAGTCAAGTAATTAAATTAGAAGACGAGCTTTTACATCTTGAACAATTGCCTCAGATATTAAATTTATTGGATGCAAAAAAGGTTGAGTGGAGGTACAATGCAACGATCGTAGGACCAGATCTATCCATAGTGAATACCGAAGGAGGTACTAATGAAAAAAAGTTAATTGTAAGAACACCTATAAATAAGGTATCTATACCCTGGAAATTCCATAGGATAGAGGAAAAGAATTTCATAAAACTAATTAATTATCTCATACCTTGTAAGGAAGGCAAGTCCATATTTAACCCATCCCCTTGGGAAAGATATTATTTTAACGGAAATAGAAAAATACTACTGCGTGAAGGAGAAATAGGCGAAGGGTTAACATCGTCAAACACTCAAATCGATTTTAGGTTAGAAGAAAATAACGTCAAGTTAGAAACTAATTTTCTAAATCCATATTTCTATTACATTAATCCATATTACTTAGAGAAGGATGAAAAGCCGATTAATCAAACTTTTGCCATTAGCTTGGAATTAACTGAATCATATTCAATAATAAGTAATTCTAAACTAAACTTGAAATTTAATTTGGGGGAAATTAAGGCTGAAAGTGATAAGAAGATAATGATAGTGAAATCTAAAAGCACAAAGGAGGCAAAAATTCACAGACTTTTATGGGATATGGAAAATGAGGTTATAGAACTAGATTGTAAACCACCTTTTCCTCTATCTCTTTATCGACTTGAACCAGCTTCAGTTGTTCCATTGCATTTTTCGTTTAGTGAAAAAAGCAATGTTTTAGACATAATATTAGAGAACTTTGAAGATAAACCGGTAATTGCTACTTTATATTTAAGCGCTAGAATATCAAAAGTAATTGAACCGTTAAATATAAGTTCGGAATATGATAGAATAAAAATACCTATTAGGAGATGGGGAATAGCAAAAATATCAATTGAAGTAAAGAAACTGCCAGAAATATTTCTAAAAAGAAAAGCTATATGACTTAAACACTCTCATAATAGCAAGGAGCTAGATTATATCCATTTTTATTCAAAACTTTTTTGCCCTCGGAACATAAAATACAATAATAACCAGCCAAACTAGCATTATTAGATGCAATCCTATCTACAACTTCTGATAATAATTTCATAAACTTAGGGTCTTTCTCTAGAACATATCTTAAACCGCTTCCTCTTTTACTCTTAATGTAATTAGATACAGCAGCTGGCGTTAAACCCATTATACTAGCTACTTTATATTCAGACATATTCCTCTCTTTTACTAATTTTTCAGCTACAATAGACCTAACTGCAGGCAAAATCTCTTTTACTGAAACTTCACAAGGTAACTGTAATGACATATACTCACTACATTATACTATCTTAATGAAAAAATAAAAATGTTTTTTTATAATTCACAAGTCTTACATCCGCCAGCATACGTCTCTGATACTTCCACAAATTTTTTCTCTAATCTAAGTGAGGATGGAACTAGTTTGCTACTACCCCCCTCTTCCCCCTTCTTCTTCTCATACTCCTCTCTTTCTTTCTTCACTCCAAAGTAGATCACTTGCTGTGATTTACTCTTATCTCTATATACAGTAATTCCCTTTATCCCTAATTTCCACGCTAATAGGTAAACGTTAGCAACTGTATCAACAGGCTCCTCGCTCCTCAAGTTTATAGTCTTTGAAGTCCCTGAATCATTCCACTGTTGCCAAACCGCTTGATGTAAGACGTGATAGATCGGTTGAACCTCATGAGCAGTTCTGAATAGTCTCCTCAATGATTTAGGCATGAATATATTTTCACCTATCATCCCAGTTTCCGCAATCCTCTGAATAACTTCTGGATCATCTAGCTCGTACTTCCTTAAATATTCTAAGAATAATGGATCTATTTCTATGAACTTTCCTACAGCAACATTCCTGACGAAAGCCAACGCAAATAATGGCTCTATAGAGGAAGAAGTGCCAGCAATTATAGATATAGTGCCAGTAGGTGCCACAGAAACAACGGTAGAATTCCTCAAACCATATTTTATCCTCTCTTCCTTTAATAAGGAGAAGTCTAATTTATCCACGTTCTCTGTAAGTTTTTTAACATAATCACTCACTTTATCATTAACCCTAACTATTCTTAGGATTTCATTAAATTCTAGTGCACTTTCCCATACATCCCTATATAGCTTAGGATCATAAGCTGGAAATGAACCTTTCTCTTTAGCTATCTCAATTGACGTCTTAAGTGCATAATAGTATATGAACTTAGCTAGCTGGTAAGATAAGTATATAGCATCTACGCTATCATAAGGTATGCCTAATTTGATAAACATCCTAGCTAATCCCATAACACCTAATCCAACCTTTCTAGTCCTCTTTGTAGCCTCCTCAATCTGCTTTAATGGATAGCGGTTTGCATCAATCACGTTGTCAAGAAATCTTACCGCATATTGAATAGTCTCAGCTAAACCATTCCAATCAATTGCAGCCTTTCCGTCTCTCTCTATTACAAACTTCTCCAAGTTAATTGAACCTAGATTACAACTCTCCCATGGCAACAAAGGCTCTTCTCCACATGGATTAGTAGCATTTATCTTACCTAAATACCAAACTGGATGTCTCCTATTAATAGTATCAATAAATAGTAAACCAGGATCACCACTGTCCCACGCACCTTTTACAATTTCGTCAAATAACGACTTAGCATTGACGTACTTAGTTATAGCTCCCTCTTTTTCCGCAATAACAAGAGCTTCATCAATAGTAATAATCTTCGAATCGTCTAGATACACACTTCCTCCTTTCTCTTCTAGCTCACCTAATATGACGTCTTGAATCCACTCCTCATTCATATAACCTCTAGCTTTAGTGATATAATAATCGTGATCTGTTCCCACGATCTTAGTCTTCCTAGGATTAATCAAAGGCACACTTTCTCCTCTTTCCACTGCTTCCATGAAATAGTCATAAACCCCTACAGAGATGTTAAAGTTCTGTAATTGAACGTCCTTAAGCTCACCAGTCTTAGCCTTTATAAAATCATTAATATCAGCATGCCATACATGCATAACTCCCATATTAGCTCCTCTTCTTTTACCCCCCTGCTTAATAACATCGGTTGATGCATCGAAAACTTTCATAAATGATACCGGTCCAGATGCTACGCCTGCAGTCGAAGCCACTACATCCCCTTTCGGTCTTAGCTCAGAGAAATCAAATCCAGTCCCTCCTCCTTGTTGATGAACTAAAGCTGTTGCCCTCAAAGCATCATAAATCCCGTCACCTTGAGGAGTAGTCATTGCATCTTTTACTGGTATTACGAAACAAGCTGAAAGAATCCCTAGTCTTGTGTCACTATTCATTAATGTAGGAGAATTTGGCATGAACTTCAAATTACTTATGATATCATAGAACTTCTCCTCTAGATTCTTTACCTCAACTTCACTTTTCTTATAAATCTTACCTTCCACACTCGCTAAAAATCTGGCGACCCTCCTGAACAACATCTGTGGAGTTTCAATATATCTAAGAGTATTGGGATCCTTTAGTAGGTATCTAGCCTCTAAAACCTTCAAGGCATTATAGGAGAGAAGAAGATCTTTTTCATCAAATTTTGACCAGTTTCCCTTACCGTAAACATGATTATAAATTCTAGCTAAAACATATCTCTTTGCTAATTCCATTAGCTCTGGATATTTTAATGAGTTTTCTATCAGATTCCTTTCCACTATATCAGCTATTGTCCTAGTATCAATGCTATTATCCTTAATAGCATTCTGAATATCCTTTATAATACCGTCTACAACATCATCTGATATAGTCAATTTAGATAGTATCTTGTCTAGCCTAAATTCATCAAGCTTACCATTTCTCTTCACTACCTTGACCTTACGCAATGACGTAGCGTATATTAGCTTCTCCATTAGAAGTCAATTATATAATATTGAAAGCGAGGATATATTTTTCTTTCTTTTTATTCTTGGTATTACCATGAACACTCGCAGTAAATAGTAAGCTCAATCATATATTTGAGTAAAAATTATATTTCCTTTATTCTTATTTCTAATTTATTTACCAATATAGATAAATACCGATATTTTAAAAGTTTTAATAAATTAGCTAAGTCTTGATAGAATATGAGAGGCAAACAAGATGCCAGCTAAAGCAGCTAAATAATCAAAAACGAAATACTAATGGAAATAAAATATAATTACCGATATTTAATTTAGGGGCAGAATAACACTTTTCGATCGTTACTGAGATAATACATATAAATAATTAATCACAAAAATCCTCATACCTTAAATAAAAATCACAAAAATATGAAAACATCAATGTACCAATAGCACGAGAAAATTAGGAGTTGAGTTAAAGACTCTAGAAATCTTGAAATGATCTTTTATTTACGCTAATTTTTACTGCGATGTTCAACTTTAACTAGTTGCTTAATGAGAAAAACTTTTAAATAATTACAAATGTGCGGACCCGCCGGGACTTGAACCCGGGACCTAGGGCTCCGAAGGCCCTCGCTCTATCCTAGCTGAGCTACGGGTCCTCACATTCTACTTAATACTTTTATTCCTAAAACTTTTAGCCCATTCTTTAGTACTGTAGCAACGCCTTTAACTAAATATAGTCTTGCTATTCTTCTGCCTAAATTATTCTCTTGCAGAACTCTTTCCTTATCATACCAGCTATTAAACGTATCAGCCAATTCTCTTAAGAACGAAACTAGGTCCTCCAATCTCATCTCGTCAACAGATTTCTTAAACACTTCGGGAAACTTAACAATATGAACAAGAATTTTTCTCTTCTCATCAATTATGTCAGTGAAATCTACTTTATCTATTGAAAGTGTATCAGTCGACTTTTGCAAAATATTGAAAGCCCTAGCGTATGTATATTGTAAATAAGGACCACTATTCTGTTCAAAATTAACTATTCTATTCAAATCAAAAGATAATGGTTTATTCGCAGAGACTGATAATATAGCATACCTCAGTGCAGCATTAGCTATCTCATCTGCGTTATCCATTACCCCTCCCTTTTCCTTAAGCTTCATTTTAACTATATCTAATAGTCTCTCATATATCTCGTCTATGGTTAAGATTCTACCCAATCTACCACTTAATCTAAATCCTTGAATGTTAACCATGCCATAAGAGTAGTGGACTAAATTTTCAGCTAGATTTGAATACCCTAAAAGGTGAAGAGCACCTCTCAACTGAATCTGGGGAATATATTGTTCTTCTGCTATCACGTTTATTACGATATCTGCATTAAATTGATTAAACTTATACAAACTATACGCAATATCCCTAACGGTGTAAAGAGTAGTACCATCTGACCTAGTTAGCACTAAAGGAGGTATTTCTAGACCTTTAGGTATTCTCAGCCTTTCTCTAACATCACTGTCCAGAGAGTTTTGTAAATCTATTGCTGGAACTCCCTTATAATTTATCCTAGAAGGCAAAACGATTAGTTTATCTAAAACTTCATTTACCTTGTTCTCCCATAATAAATCACTTTCAAAATCGAAGTTATCAAAGCTTATATTAAGCTTACTAAGAGTTTCCATAAAGCCATCTAGAGCTACCTTGACATATTTCCTAATGATACTCTTTAGCTCTGTCTCACCTTTCTCATATTCTTTAATGATTTTACCAATTTCTGTTTCAACGTCGTCTATCTTATTTATCTCATCTATTAACTTATCAAATAATGCTTGGTTTCTATTTCTTAACTCATTTGCTACAGTAACCATTTCGTCTAACTGTCTAATCTTCTCCTTGTACTCAACTTCTGAAACTTTTTTTATTTCTTCTCTAAGCTTCTTTATCTCTATAATAACATTAGTCATTGCGTATATCAAGCCCAACCAGAGATCCTTCTTTAAGTTAGGGTCTGGTTCAGGAAAGCCTAATAATTTCAAACCAAGAATCAATACCGCAACTTGTCTCCCAGTGTCATTAACGTAAAACCTAACGTTAACCTCATGTCCTCTAAACTTCAAAGCTCTACTCATGGAATCACCCAATATTGTATTTCTTAGGTGTCCTATGTGTAGTGGATGGATTGGATTAGCACTAGTATGCTCTACAATTATTCTCTTCTTTTTATCTATTTTCTCAAATCCATACTCTTCGTCAAAATTAGTGAAAAGTTTAATGAACAGATTCTTCACGTTTAGAGTAGAATTTAGATAAATATTTACCACATTAGTAGAGCTTATTAGATCTCCAGCATAACCTTCTAGTATTTTAGCCTTCTCTTTTATATTGCCTTTTATTATTGATGGGAGTGGTATTGATAGGTCTCCAAAGTCCTCTCTGGGAGGATAGGTAATATTTTTTAAAACTTCACTCATATCCACGTTTAGTTGTTTACTTACGAACTTAGCTATCTCAATCTTAGCTTCTCCTATTAGATCCACAACTCGTTTTATGCCTTTAACCTTTTAATATTTACTTGAAATTAGCATATAGTTATGAGGAAGAGAGTAGAAATTTTAATAGTAGAGGATTATAGTGGAAATCCAAAAATTGATGAAGTTAGTTCATCACTTAAGGAATTATTAAAGGATGAAAACGTAGTGATAACTAGGCTTCATTTGCCTCAGTGGACTGATAATGAGGAAGAAGACGTTACAGGTGTTCACGTGATTGTGAGGGAAGTTGCAGAAACATAACATTTGTAAATATTACAAAAATGGATATTGCACATCTCCTGCTCTGGAGAAACCTACTGATGTCGTAGTCTCGAGTTCGAGATGCTTCGGGAATTTTAGAGCTTGCAGATATTTTTTAGACGAATCTAAGGAAGGATTAGAGAAATATGATGAGGATAAGAGTATAGAACAGGAAATTAAGTTTTATCCCAAAATAAACGTTTTAGAAAATGTAATTGATAGTGCGTGTGAAAATTACCAGCTCATAAAGAGCGAGAAAGGATTCATCGCATATTGTAAAGCAATAAGCAGAGTTTTAGTAACTCAACAAGCTACGCTTTGCAATAAGGAGTATCAAAAATGTCCATATAGATTTTTATTCAGCACCTAATTTAACGTATTTCCCGTCTTCTAATAGATTAATTTTACCTTTTTCCACTAGATCAGCTAACGCTCTTCTTATCTTATCTTCACTAGCAATTCCGGATAACATACTATGTAACTCCTTTAAATTCATGGGTTTCTCATTTAATAAGTCTAATAATATCTGTTTCAACTCATCTTCGTTAGGTGCAGTCATAACAATTACGTCTTTATCAGAGTAAACTACTTTAAGCTTGTTTTCAACATTAGAAGTGGATTTCTTACTTTTCTTTTTGTTTTCATTACTCATACTATCCACACTCACGTTTACCTCTCATTTCTAACTTTTAAGCATTATGCGTATTATGAAAACACAATCGGTGATCAATAATAACAACGTTATGTATGAATAATGAGTAATAATTTCTAAAATTATTAATTATGTAAGGTGAGTCGAATGAATACATCTTTATATTGCAGAATTTAGATTATCATAATTAGGCGACAATGGTGAAAGAGCCAGACTTCCTGAGGCATGTTGTAAGTAAAGTGTTGTCTCCAAATATAATTGATTCTAAGAGGCTAGATGAAGCCAGAAGAATACTTGGAGAAGCAGAAGTAAAGTATAACTTTTCCTCTTATGGAGGGGATCCTAAGAAAATAATAGACTTTCTACTTAGTCCAGATTTTACAGAACTCAGTTTAATTCTAGGTATGGATATAACTAAGAAATTATTAAATGCAATTAAGGATAATTATAAGGACGAAGATATAATCAAAACAGCCGAAAAAATACTAAAAGAGATTGACGGATATTTAGAAGATATAAACGAATCTAATATAACATTAACAGTTAATAAAAAATATTTCTAATCAAAGGATGGTGTACTTGATCCTTCGCCAGACTCCTTACCTTTTTCCTCTCCTTTCTTCTCGCTCTTTAGTGGAGAAGCAGCTATTAGATCATCAATCTTTAATATCGCAGTAGCTGCTTCAGTGGCACTCTTTATAACCTGAGCCTTAACTCTAATGGGCTCTATAATGTTTAAAGCATGTACATCATCAATTATTCTACCGCCTAATACGTCAACACCTGAATTAGTTAGACCCTTAGCATGTCTTGCTCTTAAATCCATTAAAGCAGATATGGGCTCCATGCCTGCAGTTTCTGCTAAGATCATTGGTATTTCTTCTAAAGCATCAGCGTATGCTTCAATTGCTAACTGTTCCTTTCCACCTACTGTTCTAGCATATTCTCTTAATTTCTTTGCTATCTCTAACTCTACTGCACCACCGCCTGGCAATATATAAGGCTCTAGTAGAACATTTCTCAATGCATGTAATGCATCATTTATACTTCTTTCAGCTTCGTCTAATGCCATATCATTAGATCCTCTAAGTAAGATGTTAACGGCTCTTGGGTTCCTAGCTCCTTCAATGAATACCATTTTATCGTTTCCTACTTTTCTTTCCTCAACTAACTCAGCATAACCTAAATCATCGGGCGTAGCGTCTTTAATACTACTGATTATCTTCGCTCCTAAAGCCTTTTCCAACTTCTCTATATCACTCCTCTTCACTCTCCTCACAGCTAA
>NZ_QIMI01000061.1:0-9580 GCF_007050195.1 Sulfolobus sp. B1
GTAGAAAAATTTAAGAGCACCATCATAGGTAATGGTTTAAGGCAAGGCGTTCAAATGGGTCCTTTATCGAGTAGGGAGCAGTTTGAGAAGGTTTTGAATTATATTGAGGTTGGTAAGAGTGAGGGTGCTAAATTAGTCTATGGTGGTGAGCCTATTAGGGGTAGTGAGGAGTTTGATTTTGGTTATTTCGTTAAGCCTACAATATTCGATAATGTTAGTAAGGACATGAGGATCGCTAAGGAGGAAATATTTGGTCCAGTCTTAGCGGTAATGGTTTATGATAGTTTAGACGAGGCTATTGACATTGTCAACTCCACAGAATATGGGTTAGTATCTGAAATCGTGAGTAACGACATAGGGGAGATAATGAGATTCGCTAACAAGGTGGAGACAGGTGTGGTTAAGGTGAATAGACCGACTAGCGAATTAGACCAATGGGTTCCATATGGTGGATTCAAGGGTTCTGGTAATGATATTTATAAGGAGTTAGGAGAAGAGGCAATAAACTTCTACACTAGAATGAAGGCAATATACGTCAATTATTGAGGTATTTCCTCAAACCCTTTTTATGGTGAACCTTAATATTAGAGAAAGTTTTAAAATATAAACTGTTATGACCTTTCCTCTGAAAGTGTTTTGATGTATTAACTTTTATTCGTGGTATAAAAATATTTTTCATTACTTTCTTTATTTAGGTAAGCCTCTATTATTGCATACTAGATAAGTTTATAACTTTGTCTTACCATTTAAATTTTAACATGTCTATTCAAGACATAAGGTTAAGGAATTACATAAATGGGAAGTTTCAAGAGAGTAGGGGAAGTCAGTATAAGAGCGTAATAAACCCTGCTACGCTGGAAAAAATATCCGAGGTACCATTCTCCACTAGGGAGGACACAAAGGAAGCAATAGAATCAGCATATGAAGCATTCAAAACTTGGAGTGAAACACCAATAACTGAAAGATTAAAATACCTCTTCAGAATGAGAGAAGCCATATTATCCCATGAGAACGAGATAGCTAGATTAATAACCCAAGAACACGGGAAGACATTAAGTGAAGCTAAGGGAGAGTTGAGAAGAGCATTAGATAACATTGAAGCGTCAATAGGGGGAGTATATAAGATAATGGGAAAGAACAATTTAGACATAGCAAAGGACATTGATGAGGAGTTAATAAATGAGCCTCTAGGAGTATTCGCCTCAATAATACCATTCAACTTCCCAGTAATGATACCATTCTGGTTCCTACCATACGCCATAATAACTGGTAATACAATAATAATAAAACCATCCCCTAGGACACCAAACTCCTTCACCCAAGTAATGAAAATAATCCACGAAGAAGTAAAAATACCAGCAGGAGTAATTAACCTAATCCACGGAGATAAGGAAGTTGTTGATACACTATTAGAAGATAATAGAGTAAAGGGAATAACATTTGTAGGAACAACACAAATAGCAAAATACGTTTATGAAAAGGGAGCCTCTTATGGAAAAAGAGTTATAGCCCAAGCTTCAGCGAAAAACTTCGTAGTAATAATGCCAGATGCGGACTTAAGTAAGGCAATACCAAACACTGTAGAGGCATTTTATGGAAACGCAGGACAAAGATGCTTAGCAGCAGCTAACCTAGTAGTATTTAAGGAAAACCATGAAAGAGTGTTAAAAGCTTTCATAAACGAGGCTAAAAACTACACTTTAGGATATGGATTAGATGAGGGAGTAAACATGGGACCTATGAATAGTAAAGACGGCAAGGATAGGGCATTAAACTACATAGAGAAGGGGATATCTGAAGGAGGAAAACTGGTATTAGATGGGAGACAATTTAGAATAAAAGGAAATTACCCAGAGACAAACTTCCTAGCCCCATCAGTGTTTGATGACGTACAACCATCAATGACGATAGCCCAAGAAGAAATATTCGGACCAGTAGCCAGTGTAATAGAGACTAACAACATAGATGAGGCAATAGAAATTATAAACAAAAGCAAATACGGCAACGCAGCGTCAATATTTACTAGTAATGGTAAACATGCGAGGCAGTTCAAGAAATACGTAAAGGCGGGGAACATAGGAGTGAACATAGGAATAGCACAACCAATAGCCTGGTACCCATTCGCGGGGATGAAGGATTCCCACTTCGGCGACCTACACGGACAAGGAGGAGACGATTACATACACTTCTTCACAGACAGAAAAGTAATAATATCAAGATGGTGGTAAAAAGAAAAAATTTTAAAAAAATTATATCTTTTTCTCTAATTCTTTAGAAATCTTCTCCAAATCTACCATAGTCTTTAACACTGGATGACCTATCTGTGAATGCCTAGCCTCATCAGTCTGTATACTCGAAGTTGCAGTAGAGAACACTATATCACCTGCCCCCTGAGCCATCGCTGCATATGCGACAAACTGCAAGTTAGTGAAAGCTGTCTCAAAGGCGAATGGGACTAAAAGGTCAAATTCTATCGCATTAGCCCCAGTTATACCATCGTCAAAGAAGCTCCTAGCAGCTATTGGAAGCCATCCATCTATCCAGAACATCTTATGGGCATGAGCAAACTTAGGACTAATACCTATGTTATCGTGAGATAGTAAGCCTTGAAGTTGAGCATGCCTAACTTCATCCATAGCACCAAAAACTGATAGGTTCCTCCACTCTCCTGCTTTTCCAAATCTAGCAGCCCTTATTTCAGCTACAGCCGCAGTATATTCTGGTATAGGGATTGCAGTTATGTGGAAGCAGAAAGCCCCCTCATGATAAGTTCTGTCCAATTTTTTAGCTAACTCTGCTCTCATTCCAGCGTCCCTAACTGAAAGCACTTTAGTGTCTTTCTCCCTTTGGTTCTTAACGTATTCTCTATAAGTTACCTTATATGGGGCATCAAACGTTTCAGCCCACACGTCTATCGGCAAGTATGGCAAACCATGCATGTCTACTGGGAATAATTCCTCCTCAGAAACATATTTTGGGGTCCACTCTAATCTATTCGCTAGATCGTAATAGTCGTCCCTAGTTGGTAATCTTGGTTCTTGTGGAGTTGGCTTCATGTTTAGACCACTCTTAAGAATTTATAAAGTTGATGCTTATTTAAACTTTTTGTTTACAAGCAATGAAAGTTTAGCTTCATTATTTGTAATTAATGCTGAAGAAAACTAGAGAAAAGATTTAGCTAAATGAGGTTAGTTTGTTCACAGATATTTCAAAGGCCTCATCTAAGATATTATTTTGATAATCTAAATGAAATTTTACATAGAGTACTTCTTTCACGACAGTCCGTAATTATTATAAGAACAGCTACTCCGTTAGATATGATACCAATATAGTTAATTATGAACATTATTACTAAAATTTTAAATAGAAAGGTTTTGATCTAGTCATTATAAAGTAATCTTTGATAATTGTACTTATTAGGTAAACTCTAAATAAGAAAATGAGGTATTATGTCTTCTGAAGGTAGTTTAGGCTCTACTAGAAGCGAGGTTAAACAGACGCTAAAAAGTACTGCAGAAGCGTTGCAAGCTAGGTTTAAGAATACAATAGAATTCGCTAAGAAAATTAGGGAAAGGGGTAAGGAATATAGAGAAGCAGCTGAGTATCTAATATTGAAGGGCTTCTGGCTTGACACTAGGCTAATAGCACCTTTAACTGGAGTCTCAATGGACTACTTAACGCCTTTAGACGCTAGGATAATGTCCTATAAGGAGTTCATGCAGGAGTGGGTGGGAGCTCAATTCATGAGAATACTACAAGATCTAGGTATTGGAAGACCATGGTATTGGGATTGGTGGGAATTGGAATTAGACCATTGGCACCATGACTTCATAATAGGCTTATACACGTGGAGAAGAACATTAAACATAGGATTTAGGGGACCAACTCCCGATGAGAGAAAATGGTTAAATCAGAAGTATCCACACTGGGAGAAGTTTTTTGGGAGAGTTTGGGATTTATACATTTATAAGATATTAAATGGGGAATCCCCACTTCCAGTAACGGCAGTACACTTATGCAATATATGTCAAGTTCCGATACAGGCCCCAACTAATAGTAAATATTTGAGAATATATGTTAGTGAATATAAAGGAAAGATCTATACGTTTGACTCGCCCATTTGTAAGTGGATATTTGAACAAGAACCAGAGAGATATGCGAATCGTAGGACTTACACTCAGAGGGTTTTAGAAGGAATGATTCAGTTCACACCAGAAGCTTATAAAGATCCTAAGAGACTCTTACAAGAGGTCATATGGAACATGGGTTACACCGAATACGGTGAAGCCGGCTTAGACCCAACTGATAACGCTTACGCCTTATTGTATAAGGAGAAAGACCCCGATTTCAATAATAGAATTAAAAAGTATTTGGAGTGATCGACATGAGCGAGGAAATAATACCAGTTATATACGTCCATGAAGAAGGTACTGTATGGTTGCCAGGTTTCGTTTTTGCTAACCAAACTATTAAGGAGGCTACAGAAGCACTTTACTCCACTGTAGCTAACATCCTAGTTTGGAAAAAAGATAAGGAGTTGAGAATGGTAAGGTTCAGAGGGGATACCACTAAGGCTGGAGAAGTCTTAGACCCCAATGCTAAGGTTAAGGATGTCATAAAGCCCTTTGATATCCTAGTCCTAGTGTATTGGCCAGCTAAAGAGGAGTGGTGGAAGCCAGAGAACCAGAATGATGACATTTATAGGATAATAAGGGAAGTTGAGGAAAAGGCTAAGGACGCTCCTAGATCACCCACGGTATTGTTTAAGGACGATTTCGAGAGACTAAGCATTATAAAGAGGTTAGAAAGAGAGGGTAAATTGAGGGAGTAAAAATGATGGTGAGTAAGATGGATTATCCGGGCGACTTCGTTGAGACTATAACGACAGATGACATTTATGAGGGAGAGGCTAAGTTAATAAACGTAAAGGGTTATGAGATCTTAATTGTTAATGTCAATGGAGAGTTCAAGGCTTATTACGCTAGGTGTGCACATGCCTTAGGTCTATTAGAACCTTCAAGTTTTGATGGAGAAAAAATAACTTGCCCAGTCCACCTTTGGGAATACGATCCGAGTACGGGAGAGAGCATAAATCCAGAGGGGAGTAGTCTATTTCAATTGGAAGTGAAAGTCGATGATAACAAGGTTTACGTTAAAGTTCCCTCAGTATCCACATATGAATTTAAAGTTAAATACTTCCGAATGTATAATAAATAAGAGGTGTAATGTGTTTTGGAAGAAGTGACAATAGACCTAGATTACATATTAAGTAAGTATAAGATAGAGTTAAACGAATTACCAAAGGATTTGGTAGGACCAGTATTAATGAAAGACGACTTCTCCTACCTAATCATCGAGGCTATAGCAATTGATAACCCAAATAACTTCAAAGGAGTGATGGATAGGGGTTCGTATATCAGAGTGGTTGGAGATAAGGAATTAACATTAAATAAGAGTACTTTAGAGAAGCTAGCCGGTAGGGAAGTCAGATTTCCGGGTGAAGTTGAAGTCAGACTATCAGCCTTTGCTGGAAGGATAATTACAACTGGGAGTTACATAAAGTGGTATTTGGAGGGGGTGTGAATGAGTACAAATGAGGAAGAAATAAAGAGAATGATAAAAGAAGTAGAGAACTTACCTTGGGCTAAGAGATATAAAGAACTGTTTGGCGATATCTTCAAGAACGGTCAAACTAGCGTATTTTATAGGGATAAAGAGTATACAAGTTACAAGAAGGTATACAGTACTTGGCCAATGCTAGAGAAGAAATTAGGTAAGAAAAAACCCAGTGAATATCAAATAGTCTCCTACGCCTTAAGCTATTGGACAGACCCACTATCACCAAACTTCGTGTACAATAAAGGACCTTTCGAATTAGGCACTGACCACGTAACACAGAAGTGGTATAAACACTTCCTCTTCAACTCACCTTTTGTTAAGCCACTATTTGAGAGAAGACAATGGCATGATTATGAAGATCCATACAAGCTAGTTTACTGGACATACAATGCAATGGCAGATGATAACGAAACTTTCTTGGACAAACTCTACGAGGAAATTGTTAGGAGTAAATACGACTGGAATTTAAGCGAAGACGTGCTAAACGTTTACAAAGACGTTTATGATCCTCTAAGATACATATGGCACGTCTTCCAGATGGAATCAGGTTACTTAGCTACTATGGCTCCTACTAGTTCAATAGTGAACACGTTCATCTTCATGTCCATGGACCACATGAGAAGAGTTCAAAGAGTTGCCCAAAGGATCAAAATGCTCGACATAGTCTATCCAAACTATGGTTTTGGAAAGGAGACAAGGAAAACCTGGGAGGAAAGCGAGATATTCCAGCCTGCTAGAGAGGTATTAGAAAAAATGCTAGTAGCATATGATTGGGGAGAGGCATTAGCTTCCTTTGGACTAAACGTAAAGTTCACCTTAGAGGAGTTACTATTAGTCCACTTGCCAAATCAGTTAGCTAAGATGGGAGATGATATGCAATTACACATTTCTAGGTCATTCTACAACGATGCTATAAGGCATAGGAATCAAATAGCAGAAATATATAAATATGCCTTCCAGAGAGAGCCCTCACTTAAAAACGTAGTAAAAGAGTGGGTAAACAAGTGGTACCCAGAGAGTTATAAAGCCCTAGAAGGGTTTAAGCAAATCTTTGGAGAACAATACGACAAGGTGGTTAACGAGATAAGGAAAGAGCACAACAAGTATCTTGAGGGAATAGGAGTTGAATATCAAGGATAAGATAGTGGAAATACTGAGACAGATTTATGACCCGGAAATTCCCATAAATATATATGACCTAGGGTTAGTCAAGAGAATAGACGTAGACGACAGTAGGATAACTATTGATATGATACTTACGGCAGGTAATCAATGCACCATAGCTGATCTGATTACAGTCAACGTAAAGTACAAGGTAAAGAGGGAATTCCCAGAATACGACGTAATAGTAAACGTAGATAAGTTTGCTAAGTGGTCCTTCTCAATGATGACCTATGAAGGTAGACTCATGTTAGAGGAAATCTATGGAAAAGAGGTTGTGGAGAAATTACTAGACGGGAGTGTTGAAAACGTGGTGAAGTCTTTAAGAATTCAACAAAATGAAAGATTTGACCCCAAGGAATACATGAGGATGAAGCTAGAGGAGAGGTATAAAGCATTTAGGGAATGGTTAGATAGGAACAGAGTAGATCTAATTAACGCTTAGTAAACTCCTCATTACCTTTAAAGGCTAGTTTTAACCCTCTTTTTATTAAATCTTTCCATACGTAGTAAAAACTTCTGTTTAAGTTTGTTTACCTTTAGATATTAGTACTTATACCTTATGTTTCTCCCATGTCCTCCTTTCAAAAAGAAATTTAAAGGTATAATCTAATATATTTATAATGAAATTTGTAGTAGGTTCTCCAGTCAGAGTCCTAGTTAAGGGCGTACATGTAGGTTGCTGGAGTACCGATGAGAGATTAAAATACCCGATTAAGGTTTTAGACTTCAGAATGATGGACAACTATTTGAGAATGCTGTTATTAATCCACAAGGATGATAGGAAACCCCTTTTAGAGAGGTTGAAGCAAACTTATAGAGTGTTTATCTTGACTAGTGCAACTAAGTATTCTAGGGATAAGATAATACTAAGCTTCATAAAAAACGTGAATAAAATTTCAATACCCAGAATGATTGACCAATACCACGGATTCTTTCTAGGTGCAACTTATAACCAAGGAATAGAAAAATGGGACTTCTTAATACCTAGCCAACACCTAGACTATATCATGGAAGGTTTGAAAAATATAATGATCAATATCGAAGTTAGAACTAAGGAATACAAACCAGTAAGCGAAGTAGAACTAACAGAAAAGGAAAAAGAAATACTAGAAACCGCAGTTAAACTAGGCTATTTTGAGTTCCCCAGAAAAGTAAACTTAGAAGACTTAAGTAAAACGTTAAACGTTTCCCCCTCAACTCTATTATACCACATAAGAAATATAGAAAAGAAGATAATGTTAAAACTGGTCAGTGAAGAGAAGTAATAATTATTGACGATTAAGCGATAAAACGAGTGAAATCCTTTCCTTTTTATTATACTAAGAAAGTTGCGAAATTAACAGCTTCAGCCATAAAGATTGCTCCTCCCTAAAGGGCGAGATAAGCCTCATCAGAAACGGGAGAAGAACCAAGGGCTATCTACTTGAAGGACTTAGGGCTTAAATTCAAAGGGAAAGCTCTAGTATGAAAGAGTTGAGGAAAACCTCACAAGGAGGGGACGGCAAAGCTTTAAGCATACTAGAGGGTCTCTAACCCTGTTTACCGGCAATCAAAATCGATGAAAAGAGAAGGAAATTTAAAATCCAATTTTTAGAGCACATGTTTACGTTATGGCGTCAGGAAATTTCACATTATTTTGAAATATAGGGATGGGTTTTCAAACTATCTTGAAAGTGAAGTGGGAAAGCCAAGTCTATTACAAATGTAATCTATAGTATGTTCACGAGATGTGAAAGTTGGAAGTAACATGTTTTAAAATTCTAAAAACAGTTAATTTTATAAAAGTAAGCTAAATCTTACTAACAAGTCTATTATTAAACGCTGTCTTTAGTAGTTATATGGATGATATCAGAGACACCAACTAGCTATAAAGGAAGTTAACCTTTGAATGGAACTAAACCATTCTTAAAAGAGACCTCTAAGGGAAGTAATTAAGGTATTTCGACTTTTACGCCTAAACTTCCTGCAACTTCAGCCTGTTTTACATCCCTCGTTATTAGTGTAGCTCCATGTCTTAAGCACGCCGCTATGTACAATGAGTCATAGAACGTGAGGTTATTGTTTATTGCGATGTTGAACGCCTCTTCGACGTAGTCCATTTCATTTAAGAGTATTAAGGTCTTCTCCTTTAAAATGTCGAATAGTATTCTCTTCATTTCAAGAGCTGTCCTAACGTCTATCAGTTTCTTTACGTTCGCCATTTTCCATATAGCGTTCATAGTCTCTTTTATAACATGGTCAATGGAATAGGCTGGTGTGAAAAGCCTTAATATCTTATCCCACTCTTCCTCCTTTAATATCACAGCAGTAAGGGCAGAAGCGTCAACTATCAGCATCCCTATCTTCCCTGATGAGCTCTGATGATATACCCCTTCTAAAGCTCCAGTTAGCCTCATTCAACTCCTTTAGGACTTTATCAACCCCCCTCTTAGCCTCAATTTCAGCAATCTTTTGCTCTACAAACCTCCTCAACTCCTCTGACCAATTAACCTCGTTTCTATATAACTCCATCTTCTCCTTTATCTCCTTTCTGACCTTAAAACTGACAACCTCAGACATAAAATTATACTGTAAAGTAGACCTATAAAGTTTACTCTAGGGTTTTACGTCTCAGCTTCCCGACAGAGAGGCTTTCATAAACTCTGTAATTTCCTCCAGGAAGTGAAACCCCTTAATTTTGCTTAAAATCAAACCTATCCTCGCTGTAGATCGGTGTTAAGTACACGTTACTCCCCTTCCCCATCTCCATGACTATTATGTCATCTGTTGCCCCAGACTTGACTAGCTCTGGGTAGTT
>NZ_QIMI01000062.1:0-9380 GCF_007050195.1 Sulfolobus sp. B1
TGACAGTGGAACTTCTGCCTTACCTGCTTATGTAGCAGAAGCTTTAGGCTTACCTTACGTATCAAATGTTAAATCATTAAAGATAGAGGGGAACAAAGTGATAGCTGATAGAGGAATGGTAAGTTATGTTGAGACTATTGAGACCACATTACCAGTAGTCTTGAGTGTAGGAGGGGAAATTAACACTCCTAGAATTCCTAGTGTTAAACAAATAATGGAATCCTCGAAGAAACCCGTAAAAGAGGTTAAGTTTGATATTCAGCCTAAGGTTATTGTAAAAGAAGTAAAGCCATTATTAGTCAATAGGAAGAAGATAGTCATTGAAGAAAACGATATTGAAAAAGCTGTAGATAAACTTCTTGAATATTTAAAAAGTGATGGGGTGTTATAGATGAAGATAGTAGTATATTCCGAGAGTCCTGTATTTTTGAGGATGGGAGCAGCCGTAGCACAAAGTTTCGGAGGAGAATTAATAGGCATATCAACTTCTCAAGATGCCAAATTCTTTAATAAGCTTTACTTAATAGAAAATACAGACGAGGAAGGGATTGTAGATCTAGTAGTATCATTAACTCCAGACGTGTTTATTACAGGAAACGTTAGAAAAGATAGAGCTATTGCCGGAAGGGTAGCGGGCAGACTAAAATTACCCATAATCACAGATGTACTATCCATAAAACTAGATGGTAACAAGGCAATGATTAATAGATCAGCTTATAGCGGTATGGGAATAGCTGTGATAGAGACTGAATTGCCTTTAGTGATGACAGTTGCTAGTACTCAGCTACAACCTAAGCAGATTGAACCGAGTATAGAAAAGGTAAAGTTAAAGGAGGGAAGAATAAAGGTCATTGGAAGGAAGTCTACATCATCTGGTGCAAACATATCTACAGCGGATATAGTTGTTGGCGTAGGTAGGGGAATTCAAAATAAAGAGAATATAAAATACGCTGAAGAATTAGCTACAGCATTAGGAGGAGTTGTAGGTGGAAGCAGACCTGTAGCAGCTGAGTTGGGTTGGGTACCAGAGGACAGACAAATAGGATTGTCTGGCTTAAGAATTAGACCTAAACTATACATAGCATTGGGTATTTCTGGACAACCTCAGCACATAGCCGGAATCAGAGACTCTAAGATAATAGTTGCAGTAAACACGGATAAAAATGCGCCTATATTGGAGAACGCTGATTATCTAATAGTAGCAGATGCAGTTGCTTTCTGCAAAGCTATGCTAAAGAAACTAGGAAAATAATAATAAGGTTGAATTTAACATATTTTTTATGGTATATCCTTTTAAGTCATTAGAGGACTTTAAGGTAGAAATTACTCAAGATCATGAATTATTGAGAAGTGCGGTAAGGGATTTCGCTGAAAACATTCTATCAAAATATGTTGAGAAAGGAGAAAAAGAATTGGATGTGCCAAGAGAAGTTAAAACGAAGGCAAAGGAGATAGGCTTATATGGTTTATTTGTAGATCCTTCTTTAGGAGGTCAAGGAGCAGATTACATTTCCTTATTGGTGGCTACTGAAGAAATAACCAGAGTTTGGCCTTCATTTAGCACTTTTCTCTTAATAGATTGGATGTTCATTTATACCTTATCTAGATATGGAAATGAAGAATTAAAGAAGAAATATATACCGCCGGTGGCTCAAGGAGATAAAGTAGCTGCTTTCGCCAATACTGAACCTTCAGCCGGAACCGATGTAGCAGGAATTAAGACAACAGCTAAAAAGCTTAGTAATGGTGATTACGTAATAAACGGTAGGAAAATTTTCATTACCAATGGAGACATAGCGGACTATTATTTAATAACCGCGAGAACTTCACCACAAGATCCTAAGGCTAGATGGAAGGGAATATCTATGTTTATAGTAGAAAAAGACTTGATTAAGCCAGTTAGTAGAATTGAGACTACCGGTCTTAAAGCATCCCACACAGCGGAGATAGTGTTAGAGGATGTAAAAGTTCCCGCTGAAAACTTAGTTGGAGAAGAGTCGAATGGATTTAAGTACGCAGTTAGTGCATTCGATTTTGCTAGAACTATAGTAGCTTCTCAAGCCTTAGGAGTTGGACAAGCCGCTTTCGAAAAAATGGTAAATTACACTCTACAGAGAACTGCTTTTGATAAGAAGCTAGCTGAGTTTCAATTAGTACAAACTAAGGTATCAGAGTCACTTGCTGATCTTGAGATGGCTAGGCTTATAACATATTGGGCAGGTACCTTATTTAAAAATAATAGGGAGAACGAATACGTAATAGCTGCTTCGCTAGCTAAATTTATCTCTACAGAGGCTGCTGAAAGGATAGTTTTGAGGGCTATGAGCACATATGGAGGCTACGGTGTTACTAATTCAACCGGCTTAGAGAGGATGTTAAGGGACTTACAAATAATGAAAACCTACGAGGGAACAAATGACATTCAGAGAATAAGTGCAGCAAGATTCCTCTATAATAAGTTTGTTGGGTATAAAGTTTAAATCCTCTTTAGCAATAGATAAGGGAACTAGCTTTCTTTTCTACAACACTTAATTTACTGTTTTGGAATTATTATGTTCCCTCTGTGCAGAAACTTCTTATCGC
Source organism: Sulfolobus sp. B1 (assembly GCF_007050195.1). Classification (NCBI taxonomy): domain Archaea; kingdom Thermoproteati; phylum Thermoproteota; class Thermoprotei; order Sulfolobales; family Sulfolobaceae; genus Sulfolobus; species Sulfolobus sp. B1. The sequence continues at coordinate 2,584 of NZ_QIMI01000062.1, forward strand.
GTTTAATACTTCATCTCTCTTGTCCTTTCCTTTTCCGCTTGTAATGTATTCTATAACTTCGTCTATTAATTTTCTAATAGTGTCCTCGTCTTCATTACAAAATCTATTCCTCATTTGTTCATCTCTGTGTAATCTATCTTTGACGTAGTCTGAGAGTTTTTCTTGTTCTAGTACCTCTCTAATAAAATTTCTCATCAAAGCATATTTATAAAATGGTGTTTCCATATATTTTGATAAATTTATCACATTTTAAAGCTAGTGTTATAAACCTAGTCGATTAGAAAATATTATATGGAAAGAAAGTTAGGATTTATTTTTGATCACGATAAATGCATTATTTGTAATGCTTGTGTGGATGCCTGCAATAAGGCATACGGAAATCTTAATTGGAGAAGCCTAATAGTAATGCCTCTAGGGGAGAGTAAGACAGCCCTTTCGATAGCTTGTAACCATTGCGATAATCCAGTTTGTATGAAAGTTTGTCCAGCTAACGCGATCGAAAAGAACGATATGGGTATAGTAAGGATAAACGATAAATCCTGTATCGGTTGTGGATTCTGTACATGGGCTTGTCCATATGAAGCACTAAAGTTTAATAAAGATGGAATAATGTCTAAGTGTAATTTCTGTTATGATAGGCTAATAGGTGGTAAAGGTATTCCATATTGTGTTGAGGCGTGCCCGACTGGGGCTTTATCTTTTGGTTGGATAGATGAAGGTAAGGCGGATACTAATTACTTGCCCCCATCAGATATAACTAAGCCAAGGTTTGTTGTGAAGGGACCAGAAGGAGTTAAGGATCTTAAAATAAATACGTTACATGAGAAAAAAGAAGAGAACTATTTAGGATTGTTAGCATTTACAATAGGTAGTGAGTTCGCCCTAGGCTATACAGTTTTCAAGTTACCGTTCTGGAGTTTTATCGGTTTTTTGGTTCCTCTACTGACCTTATTGTTATCAGTTAATCATGCTAGAAGATATGATAGGTTCTATCGTGTCATATATAACTTAAAGACCTCTTGGTTAAGTAGGGAAGTGTTATTTTCCTCTCTATCAGTGCTGTTTTACCTCCTTAGCATTTTAAACACGTTGTTCTATTACCCTGCTGTAGTATTTCTTGCATTGGGTGTGCTTTCAAGTATAATGATTTACATGGTTAAGGCTAGACCATCATGGTATAATTCAGAAACGCCCATCTCTTTTGTAGGAACTGTGTTTACTACGACCCTTCCACTAGCCTACTATTTCACTCACTCTTACTACTATTTAATTCCATTAATGCTGATATTGATTATAGAAATTATTAGTACGTATATAACTAAGAGGGAAATTAAGATTAGAGGAAGTCTAAATGTCTTCTCACTGGTTCTATCCTTACTATCATTTATTATCCCAGCAATAATTGTTATAGTAGAAATTCTGAATATTGTTTCAGAAGTTGTTAATAGAAGAGAGTTTTATCAAAAAGTTATATATTACGGTCTACCTAAAGTTTAAACATTTTTTATAGACAGATTTTTTAATGGTGAAGAATATACAATCTATATAGGTGGTCTTTTATTGCTCGAAATAAGATTTCACGGTAGAGGTGGTCAAGGTGTTGTCACTGCCTCCAACTTACTTGCAGAAGCAGCTGGTTATGATAACTTATATTCATCCTCTTTCCCAATTTACGGAGCAGAGAGAAGGGGGGCTGAGATAGAGGCTTATTGTAGAATTTCTGATTCTCCAATTAGAGTTACATCTCCAGTTGAAGAACCTGATTATCTTGTTGTCATAGATAATTCGCTATTAAAGTTATCCAAAACTATTTTTAGGGGTTTAAAGAAGGATTCAAAATTACTAGTTAATTCCCCGAAAGATGTTAATTTATCTTGGAAAACTTATACAGTTAACGCGACAAGAATAGCTATTGATTTAGGCTTAGTGAAATCTGGCTGGCCAATGGTAAATGTGATAATGTTAGGTCCATTAGTAAAGATACTAGGAATGCCTAAACTAGAGTCCTTAGAAAAAGCTATTCGAGAGGAGTTTGATGGAAAAGTAGCTGAGCTCAACATAAAGGCTGTCAGAATAGCTTATGAGCAATTGAGGGAGAGTTATGTCCTTGCTTGAGTATCAATATTTCCCGGTAACTAGACCAGGCAAGGGAGCTGGAGGAAAGACTGGATCGTGGAGAGTGTTTAAGCCTGTTGTGAATTATAACAAGTGTATAGGCTGTAAGGCCTGTTTTATGTTTTGCCCAGAATCTACCATAATTCCAAGTGATGGCAAGGTTAGAGTAGATTATGAATACTGTAAGGGTTGTGGAGTTTGTGCTAATGTATGTCCAGTCAAAGCAATAGAGATGGTGAGCGAAACATGATAAGGAAGATCATCTCAGGAAATGAAGCTGTTGCATTAGCAGTTAAGTTAGCGAGAGTGGGAGTTACTGGAATATATCCGATAACTCCACAGACCACGATAATAGAAAAGTTAGCTGAGATGAAGGCTAGTGGGGAAATTAATACCGAAATAGTGAGAGTTGAAAGCGAGCATTCTGCAATGGCTGCTACTTTTGGTGCCGCTCTAGCCGGAATAAGGTCTTTTACAGCCACAGCGTCCCAAGGACTACTCTATATGCATGAGATGATTTGGTGGGTTGCTGGTAGCAGGACACCAGTTGTGATGGTAGTTGGAACCAGAGCGGTTGGGGCTCCGTGGAACATATGGAACGAACATACAGATTTTACGAGTGAAAGAGATAGCGGATGGTTGATGGCATTTGCTAGTAATCCTCAAGAAGCACTGGATTTGACATTACAAGCCTTTAGAATATCTGAGGATGAAAGAGTATTCCTACCCATGATGGTAGGAATGGACGGTTTCATTCTATCTCACACTAAAACCAATGTAATAATTCCAGATCAAGAAGACGTAGACGAATATTTGCCTCCTAGAAGACAGCCTTACGTAATAGATCCAGAGGATCCAGTTGGCATGGGCAACATATTTCCTCCAGAAGAATACATGAAGCTAAGACAGTCTATTGATCTAAGTATTAAGAACTCTGAAGATGTAATAAGAGAATTGGGAATGGAGTATAATAAGAAGTTGAATGTGTTAGGGGACTATTCGACACTTAACGTCACTTATAAGCTAGATGATGCAGATTACGCTGTAGTAGTTATGGGGGCATGGGCAGGTGATACAATGGAAGCTATAGATAAATTAAGAGAGAGAGGAGTGAAGATTGGTATGTTAAGAATAAGGTATCTGAGACCATGGAGTGAGAAGGAGATTCGTGATGCTCTAAAGGATAAGAAAGCAGTATTAGTACTAGACAGAAGTATAAGTATGGGTAGAGGAGGTCCATTATATGTGGAAATTAAATCCACTATCTCAGATATAGTTCCTTCCATCAAAGGCGTTGTAAGTGGGTTAGGAGGAGTGAGCGTAAGCAAGAGTGACTTATTATATCTATTTGAGAAGTTCCTTCAAGGTATAAGGGAAGACGTCCTCTGGTATTATCCGAAGGAGGTAGGAAAGATTGAGCTTAGGACTCCGAGAGATATTGAATAAGCATAATGGTATATTATCTGGAACATCCGCTTGTCCGGGATGTCCAGAGAACATGGCAATGAGAATGTTGGGCATGGGACTAGGTAAAGATACTGTACTAGTTGTAGTCGCTGGATGCTCATCAGTAATCCAAGGTAACGCACCATATAATGCATATAATTTCCCCACAGTTAATGTAGCTTTTGCTGCAGGACCAGCTACTGCTTCAGGCTTAGCTAGAGCTTATAGGCAAAAAGGTAAGAACGTTACAGTAGTAGTATGGGCTGGTGATGGAGGAACCGCTGATATAGGCTTTGCATCCTTAAGCGGTGCTGCTGAGAGAAATGAGAATATACTATATTTATGTGTAGATAACGAGGCTTATATGAATAGTGGTGGACAGAGAAGTGGCTCAACACCTTACGGGGCAATAACGACCACTACACCAGAAGGAAAGAAGGAAAATAAGAAGAATTTGCCGTTCTTAATGATAGCTCACAATGTACCTTATGTTGCTACAGCATCAGTGGGTTATCCTCATGATTATGTAGAAAAATTGAAAAAAGCTAAACAAATAGAAGGATTTAAATACATACACGTATTAACGCCAGATCCCTACGGTTGGTTGTTTGACCCATCAAAAACCGTTGAAGTGGCTAAGTTAGCTGTGCAAACGTGCTATTGGCCATTATTTGAATATCAAAATGGAAAGTTAGAAATAAGCCAAGAAAGTCTGCATTGTTTAGATAAGAGGACTAGGAGACCAATAAGAGACTTTCTAAGTATTCAAGGAAGATTTAAGAGGATGAATGAAAAAGACGTGCAATTACTTGAATCTTATATCGATCAGATGTGGGAAAAGTTAAAGTCGATGCTTTAAGCCTTTTTATATTCTTCTGAAGCTATTTCAAATACTTCTTTCAAATCATTTACTGCATTGACTACTGAACACTTCTTAACTGTTTCCGCGCCCAAGCTTCCAACTTTCTCATCTTTTAATGCTAATTTTAACTTTTCGGCTAACTCGCTAATATTTCCAGACTTGAAAACGTAACCGTTGCCTCCCTCAATAATTAGCTCACTAACTCCAGCACCATTACTTACAACCGCAGGCTTTCCGTAAATCCATCCTTCACATACTGCCAATCCAAAACCCTCTATTCTTGATGGTAATAAAACCACGTCAGCTCTCTGATACAAAGCAAAAAGGTCTTCATCCGGAACATAGCCCGTAAATATTACCTTATCCTCAACTCTCAGATCTTTTGCTAAGTTCCTTAACTTATTAACCCAGATGCTACCCTTATCATGTCCTAGTGTCTTACTAGTGAAGCTTCCATCACCGGCTAAGACTAACTTAGCATTGACATCCTTTATTGCTTCTATAGCTATATCTTGACTCTTCATAGGGTCCATTCTAGCTACCACTAAAACTACCTTATCGTCATCCTTAATACCATACTTATCTTGTACTTCCTTAACCTTGTTTTCGCTAACCTTCAGATAGGCTGAAGGGTCAATAAATGGATAAATTTGTTTTACCTTAACCTTAACTCCAGCCCTAACCAATCCTTCTAAATCCCTTTTAGTACTTACTATTACTAAGTCGAAACCCTCAAAGGATTTTATTAAAAACTCTCTCATTCTCTTACTCAAATTCTCTGGGACAAACGGTATGTGATACCATAGTACTGCCGGAGCTGAGGGACCTATAATTCCTCCAACTAATAGTTGCTGAAAATCATTTATGAAATATATGTCAGTATCCTTATAGAACTCTAGCAATTTTTGCGCTGAAAGCCAATTGTAGTTAGCGTAAGCAATATACTCTTCTCCTACAATCTCATATCTGCCTAGACCGTGACTTTCATTATATATTGCCTCCTTAAACTTTGTGTAATTTGCTAATGACTTAGGTTCTAGGTCTACAAAGTGAACATCAATATCCTGCATTCTAACTGATGGAGGGTAACCCGGACCTAGAGACACCCATCTAACCCTACTGAAATTCCTTGTATTGATTAAGGCTAACATCATTTTTGCTACTCCACCAACAGATACGTGATAATCTTCATTACTTAACATGCTAAGATCTATGGGTAAATCCAAATAACCGTATTTTTCTAAGATGTCTCTGTAGGTAATAGTGAATCTAATTGGTGGAGTTTGAGTATTAATCGCTATACTAGACATAGTATAAACTAACTCAACCTTAGCTATAACTTTACTCCCTATTTATTCGTTTAACAAATATAAAATAAATTTAAACACTAATGTGTAGAAGAGACATGGCGTAATAGCAGTTAGCTAGCTAAAATACAAAATATGGTGAAATATTTTAATTTGTATATAATGACATTAGTAATAGATTGTGACAAAAAGAGGAAAGCCTTTAGGCGGAGAAGAAGGTCAGATATGCGAATAATAGTCACAATAGTTAGCCGATATTAAATTAACGCTTTATCCAAGGGAGTTCGACTTCCATACTGAAGATCCGCAAAGAACCAGAAGTGATCTAATTCTTACTTGTGTTTTAAATGAGTTAAATTATTCTTAGAATTTCGGTTATAGAAACGATAAGAAAAACACTACCTAAAAGTATATATATCAATAAAGGACTTAGTTTGTTTGCTAATCTCGCAAAGAAATACCCTGAAGTTAGTGAAGATAATCCTATAACTACAGATGCCATTAAATCAACTTGATTTGCAGAAATATAAGCAAACATACCACTTATTGCTGATAAAAACATTGACAAGGTAGCCGTTCCTATCATTCTCTTTACATCTATTGAAAACAAGAGCATCATAATTGCAATAAATATAATACCACCACTAGCACCTATAGTTCCAGTAACTATTCCAGTTAAAATGCTAAGTAAAAACGCTAAAACATAATTTTTTATTCTAATCGCCTTATTACTCACTTTATTAGTGTTTTTATCATCTCCTTTTGACCTCTTGAATGAGACGTAAGACATGTATGAAGTGAAGATTGTGAAAGCGATTTCTAAATACCTATCGGGTGTAGCAAATGCTATAGCTGAACCAAATTGAGCACCTATAACTGCACCTAATCCGAGTAACAAAGCTATTCTTAAATCAACGTTTTTATACTTGAAGTACGTGAACACTACAGAAGTAGTAGTTATCACGTCAATGGTCAGACTAGAGCCTATTGCTTGTTTAAAGGTTAATCCTAATAAGGTTAATGTTGGAACTACTATTAATACTCCACTGGCACCAGTTATTCCAGTT
>NZ_QIMI01000063.1:0-9342 GCF_007050195.1 Sulfolobus sp. B1
CCAGAAGTATAATTGGAAAGACCCAGTAGGGATGGGAGCATTAATTGCACTTATTGGATTCATATTAGCTGGAGTTCAAGCATTAGTTTTACCAGAAAATTCAATAAATGCAATATTTCATAACACATATTACGTAGTCGGACATTTTCACTTAATGATCTGGACCCTCATAGTCATGGGCTTTACCACGGTATTCTTGGATATGATAAAAAGCACGCTTACTGGATATAACTTTAGTGAGCAAGCTTCAAAGTGGATGAGAGTAGGAATGATCTGGTGGACAGTGCCATTCATAGGAGTAGGTTATGCAATGTCTGTCGCAGGTTATTTAGGATTCTTAAGAAGAATGATAGCCTATCCGATAATTTTCCAGCCGTACAACCTTATAGAGTCTTTCTTGGCTGAAGTGGGAATACCCGGGTTACTTGTGACGTTATTCGTAGGAATATTCGATGCACTGGCTTATGCGTCTAAGCAAACAGTTTTTTCAGCTCCTCCACCTTCCTCTTCCCTTACTATGCAGGTTAATGGAAATGAGGTGAAAAAAGTTGGTTGAACAAGAGAAAAAAGGAATTATAGATACCATTTTAGATAGAGTAGGAATTAATGAAGCGCCATTATTTCGAACTCCAGATTATATGTACAATATATCCTACTGGCTAGGTGCCATGGTCGCAGCTTCATTTGCATATACTGTAATTACGGGCCTATTCTTACTATTATATTATCAACCTGCTTTCGCTTATCAATCTACTCAAAGTATAATTAACGGCGTGCCTTATGGTCCTGTGTTATTATTTAGTCACTTATATGGAGCATACATTATGATCATATTAGCCTATATCCATATGTTCAGAAACTTCTATAAAGGAGCATATAAAAAGCCTAGAGAACTACAATGGGTAACTGGCGTAATTTTACTTGCTTTAACACTAGGTGCTTCGTTCTTTGGATATAGTTTGGTAAGTGATGTACTAGGTGTGAATGCAATAGATATAGGAAGCGAATTGCTTGTGGGAACCGGAATACCCGGCGCTTCAACGATAGTTGGCTGGTTATTTGGTCCAGGTGGAAGTGCGGCACTCTCATCTAATCCATTAGTAAGATCTGAGTTATTTGATAGGCTGTTAGGTTGGCACATAATTCTAGTATTCTTAATAGGTGTTGTATTCCTATTCCATTTCATGCTGTCTGAGAGGTATGGAATGACGCCTAGAAGTAGTGATAAGCCTAAGGTCCCAGCATATTATACTAAAGAGGAGCAAATGAGGTTTAATGAATGGTGGCCTAGGAATTTTGTATACATGCTATCCATAGTTCTATTAACATGGGGTATAATATTATTTGTACCCAACTTATTAGCAAATATAAATGGTTTACCCATCGTTATTAATCCTCATCCGGCACCACAAGCAGGATCTCCTCAAGCAGTTAGTGTAGAGCCTTATCCTCCATGGTTCTTCTTATTCTTATACAAGTTCGTAGACTTCTTATTGCCTAACGGAATGCCGATTACGCCGATACTAGTATTGGCAATATTAGTAGTAGGTTTAGTAATACTTATGCTTTTGCCATTCTTAGATCCTTCAGACTACATTAGTGTAGCCAGAAGGAAATTCTGGACTTGGATAATGAGCACACTAGCAATATATCTTATTGAACTATCTATATGGGGATACTTACAACCTGGTGTTCCAGAACCAACTACTGCCCAGATAGAATACTTAGGTCCACCATTAGTAATAATAGGCTTAATAGTTTATCTATGGCCCACCAAAGGCAATACAAATAATGCAGGGGGAGGGAATATTAACTTGGTAAAAGCTCATAACACTACTAAGGTAATTAAAATGAACATTACGCCATTAGAGATATTATTGGGTGCTGTTGGTGCTTTATCTTTCTCTGCTACATTATTCAACTTTATTGAGTTTCCAACAATCGTTAACGGCATAATCTTAATCCCTCTAGGATTATTTGTGGCATATATGCTAAGGAGAGTTGCAGCTTATATTTTAGGTAGAAAGCCCATTGCAGCAGTAGGTAGTCAAGTTGGTTACAGCTGGAAGAAGAGGGCTGCCTTTTATGGAATAATAGTAATTTTTGTAGTCTCACTATTCTTACTAGGATTGATGTGGACCTTACCAAGTATAGGACCTAAGGCTACGTACGCAGGAATGGACTTAGGTGTAATACTTATGTTATGGGGTATTGGAGTTCAATTATATCATTATGAGGTCTACGTTAAGGAGTGATGCTCGATGACTAGGCTAGGAATAGCCATTTTAAGTTTAATACTAGGCGCTACAGCATTCATGGCTGGATTTATGGCGTATAACCTTCTGTGGGACTCAGTTAGGTTAATCACAATACTGGTGAGGTGAAGATGAATAAAGTATCATTAGCAGGAGTTATTGCAGGTATTGTAGCTATATTTTTTATAGCAATATCAGTCCCATTGGATTTTGTCTCTTCCAGAGCAATAGGTGATGGATTAACAAGCATCATAATGGCTAGCATTTACATGATATTAACAGCAATAGTCTTTCTAGTTCTGTTTAGGGGTATAAATAAGATATAAATTTAAGATATATTCTATTTTTTTGATAACTAATACGCGTAAATAATTAACATTTTTTGCTTATTAGCTTCGGTACTATATAATAAAATCTATCATATTCGCTATTAAATTGAACAATATTTAGCAATGACTTTAAATAGATAACGCTTCCTAAATAATTTTATCCATCTTAAGTATAGATAATAACTTATTTGATATTGTATAAACAAAATTTTTACATAGTATAAACCCTCATGAGGAAGGGTGAATTGAGGTTTATAATGAAGAAAATTTTTGATAGATTATTCCTCTTTTAAGACTAGAGGCAATTAACAAGCTTTATGAAATTTACGAGCTGGCGAGTGGAATTCTCGCTTAAATATCTATAAGCAATCATTATAAAATATCATCTGAATTAGGCAATTTTATGCTATTACAAAATCTTAATATAATAATAGTGAAAAAGTTAAAATCTTAAAGCCCTCTATCGTTAACGAGTTAGTTATCCTACGTTTCTAGTCTTAACGTATAGTGGGTAATTTAAGCAGTTTATCAACAATAAAATTCGGTATTCTAAAAATCATTTTTTGGAGTAATTTTATATAACTCTAAGGTATAGAGAAGATGTCCATGGTCATAAAGTGGAAATATGTTTTCATAATATACGCCATTTATTTGGTAATTTCGGCAATTATTAAAGTGATAGGTGAAAAGAGCTTTCCAGGGAACGTTTACCTCTTTCATCTCATTAATGATGCTCAGATTTCTCCGTTAAACCCAATCATGGTTTTCTTCTCCAAGTACGGGAGGGAATATATATGGATACCTGTAACAGCCATATTGTTTATAGTTGGTGGTAAATATAGAAGATCTTCATTACTACTCGTAGGTGGATTCATAATAGCTATTATCTTAGGAGAGATCTCAAAATATGCTATGGCTCAGCCTAGACCATTTCTAGAACTAAGTCACGTAAATTTGCTGGTCCCTAAGCCTACAGATTTCTCTTATCCTTCTGGCCATGCACTAATCGTGAGTGTAGGAGCTGTAATTGTGCTCCTTACATTACCATATTATATTTCAATTCCACTTTTAGTTGAAGCTTTAATAGTCAGTTATTCTCGAGTCTATGTGGGAGTACATTGGCCCTTAGATGTTTTAGCTGGATGGATACTTGGAATTGCAATAGGACTAACTGCCATAAACCTTGAGAACTTTATCAATAAAATATACTATAAAGTTTCTGTAAGTGTACTTAACTCAATTCACAAGAATAGTATTTACAGAAAAAATGATAAAACTAATTATTGTCAAATTGATTAGTAAAAGTTTATTAATTACTGCTAATTATCCTTAGTTATTTATCATATTTAAAAGGACTTTTTTAAGATTTGCTTAGAACTATAGCATGAGAGACAATCAGACTCTTCCTCGTTTATCCCCATTAAATCTAATTAAGCTTCCATACAGAATTATTATACCTTACATATCTAGAGAGGGAAGAAATTTATCTTATCTTATAAATATATTATAACGTGAGAAGGAAACTTTCTGACTTAGAGTATAGAGCGCTTGAAATTTTAAGAGAAGATTCTAGGATAAGCGCAAGCGAGCTAGCTAAAAGACTAAACGTAAGTAGAAGCACTGCAACTAAACTCATAACAAGACTAAGGGAAAAGGGGGTTAAATTTACTATTGAATTTATGTCTGAATCGTTCATTGGCTTCGTTATATCAGAAGAGTGCAATGGTGAATGCTATAAATTGCTCGATGGAAGGTATATGAATCTAGTTAGAGCTAACACGCTAGACGAATTGCAAATCAAATTGAGTCAGATAAAAGGTAAAGAGATTACTTTCTTAGCTAGGAATGATTTTACATTAAAATGTGATTATTGCGGAAAAGAAATACATGATAGCCCAATAACGTTTAGAATGGGTAGGAGGGTTTACTATGCGTGCTGTAGTTCTTGCCTAGAGGGAATAAAGAAAAAATTTGCACGTAGGATCGTTAGTAAATAGAGCTAATTATGTGTTCATTTTGCACGTAAATTTTTAGTTTTACGTTCAATATGACGCAAGATAAAAATCTTAATGCCATACTCTATATATTATCTTATGATTGATCCAGTATGTGGAATGGAAGTAGACGAGAAGAGCAAATATAAGACAATGTATAAGGGAAAGATGTATTATTTCTGTTCAGCAGGTTGTCTTAGAGAATTTCAGAAAAATCCAGAGGAGTACTTAAGGGGAGGACCTAAGGGAATGCCCAATGGATAAAGAGGAGGAGCTAAAAATAATAGGAATGCATTGTGCAACGTGCGTGTTAACAGTATCAAAATCATTAAAAAGTGTAAGAGGTGTAAGGGATGCTGAAGTAAACTTAGCTACTGGTACAGCTAAGGTCATATTATCAGATAGCGTTAGAGTAAAGGACTTGATAAGGGCGGTAAGAAAGGCTGGCTATGATGTTGCAACTGATAGATTTACAATTAGAGTTGAAGTCAATCCAGAGGAATTACCAAAAATTGAGAAGAAATTAATCGAAACTAAAGGAGTAATAGATGTAAATTCTAATGCAAGCCTAGGTACTATAACGATAGAATACAATCCCTTAGTTATAACCAAAGAAGATATACTGAGAGAAGCTAAGATTAAGGGAGAGATATTAAGTTCTGAGAAAAGCGAGAAGGATATAACTTATAGGGAATTTAAAGACTTATCAAGAAGATTAATTGTTGGTATTATTTTTTCGATTCTATCTCTCGTATTCACACACTACTCATTATTTTTATCTATACCAGTAGTATATTACTCTGGTCTGAGGTTTCATAGAGGAGCGTATAGAGCGTTGAAAAATAAATCAACTAACATGGATGTTTTAGTATCATTATCATCAAATGTAATGTGGATATCCAGCATATTTTTACCTAATCATCCGTTCTTCATGGACTCAGCTTTACTGATTACTTTCGTATTAATTGGCAAGACTTTAGAGGCTTACATCAAAGCTAGGATGAGTTCTGATATCATCGTAGAACCATATAAGGCTAGGTTAAAGGATGGGAGATTAGTTGATTCAAGTAAGTTAAATGTTGGCGACGTGATAATAGTGAAATCAGGTGAGAGAATCCCCGCTGATGGAATTATAGATAATGGAGAAGGAGAAGTCGACGAATCAATATTAACTGGGGAACAGAAACCAGTATTAAAGAAGAAGGGTGACAGTGTATTAGCGGGAAGTGTTTTAGCTAATGGTTATCTAGAAATCTACGTTACAAGGAATTGGGATAGAAGTTATATAATGCAATTAACCCAAACTGTTAGGGAAGCCTATAACGCTAGAGTATCCATACAAGGTTTAGTAGATAAGGTCTCTGAAGTATTTGTACCAACCATAATTACAATTTCCATTATAACTTTTCTAACGTGGAGATTCTTACTACATTCCACGATAATATCTTCCCTACTATTTAGCGTAGCCGTTTTAGCTGTAGCTTGTCCTTGTGCTTTGGGATTAGCGACCCCTATGGCTATATTAGTTAGAGTTCATAGGTCATTAAAGAGAGGAATAGTTTTTAGGGACGGTAACGTTCTAGAGGAGCTAAAGAACGTAAACTTAGTCATATTTGATAAGACTGGTACGATTACTGAAGGAAAGTATTCAATAGTGAGCAAAAAGGAATTCATTGAAGGGGCTTTTGAATTGGCTTCTATAGCTGAGTCAAAGAGTAACCATCCCATAGCTAGGGCTTTTCCCACAATTAATGGGATAGTTGAGACATTTGAAGAATTTCCTGGTAGAGGTATATATGCGAGAGTTAACGGAAATGATGTAATTGTTGGAAATAAGGATTTCGTACTAAATAATTGTGAGTGGAATGTTGAAGATAAAGAAGGGGATATACTCATTTGCGTAAATAATAAGGCGGGAGGAATACTAAGTGTTAGAGATAAGATTAGGGAAGAAGCTAAAGACGTGATAAACTTTCTCAAGTATAAGAAAATTAACGTTGTTATAGCCACGGGAGATCATAGTGAACAAGTTGAAGAGATAGCGAATGAGTTGGGCATTAAGTATTATAAAGGTCTTACCCCGGAAGATAAAGTTGATCTAGTTAGAAAATTCAAAGATGAGGGTTATAAGGTAATGTTTGTAGGAGATGGTGTTAACGATGCGATAGCGATAAAAGAAGCTGATGTTGGTGTTGCCATATACAGCGGAACAGAATTAGCTAAGAGTGCAGGAAAAGTGATTATTAGGTCATTGAAAGATATTGAAGAACTCTTCCGTGAATCTAATTTAGCTATTAGAAAAGTAAAGGAGAATCTTGCATGGGCTTTTGGATATAACATAATAATGGTACCGTTAGCTTCTGGCTTACTATATCCTTATATATTCCTACCTCCGGAATATGCTGCACTAGCTATGAGCTTTAGTAGTGTAATAGTTAGCTTATGGTCCCTAGTTCCCATATAGATACTGCACTCTTCATAATAAGTTAAATAAAGTTGAACAGAAGATATTATAAAACACTTACCTTGAATAACTTAAAAACTTTAACTCTGAGCATTGACTACAATTTCTTTCTTATTATTAGCAGAATCCTCTTGTTTCTTCTTAGCTTCTACTTTTGAGAGGATATAATTAATTGCTCTTTGTAACTCAGCCTTATGTTTAGTAGTAATATGTTTCTCTAACTTAGCTTCATCTATCTTCTCGTTACATATTAAGCATGTATAAAGTGTATCTGTCTTGTAAACTATAGGGCTCACTTTTGCATTTGACTCCTTTATCAACTTTATTAACTTTCTAGCTTTTCCTTCACTTCCAACTTTCTCCACGAATCTCATAATATTTCCTCTGATCGTATGCTTCGTTATGTTATATTTGTGGGCTAATACGCTAGGTCTTTCTCCTTCAACTAGATAACTATAAATAGCATCTACTACATATGCTTTATCCGCTAACATCTTTATTGCTAAGTATTTTATACTCTCATTGGTCATACATAAAATATTCTCCTAGGAGTTTTTAAACCTTTCTATTATAACTACTTTATACTTATACCCTATTATAACTATCATACGAGTGATACAATTGAAATTATATCGATTATCAAACCAATGATCTTATCACATCTGATAAGTAAAATGTTAAGCTTATATAAGAAAAGTTTAATTTCGATATCGTCAAATATTTAACTAATGACGATTGAAGTTGTCAACATTTCAAAGATCTTTAAAATAAGAAGAAAAGTAATTAAAGCATTAGATGACGTAACGTTTAAAATCGAGAAGAAAAGTATAGGAGCCCTTGTAGGACCAAACGGTGCTGGTAAGACTACTTTGATAAAGATCCTCTCCACACTATTAATACCCACAACAGGGGATGCAATAGTAAATGGGTATAGCGTGACAAGAGAAGAGAAGAAAGTTAGAGAATCCATAGGCTTGGTAACTGTTAGTGAAAGATTGTTTTACTACAGATTGACAGCATTGGAGAACTTAATATTTTTCGCCAGTTTACAGAACTTATCATTATCAGATGCTAAAAAAAGGGCAAATGAGTTATTAGAGTTAGTAGGATTATCAGAGTGGGCTAATATACCATATATGAAGTTTAGTACAGGGATGCAGAGGAAACTAGCCTTAGCAAGAGCATTAATAACTGATCCTCCAATTTTATTGCTTGACGAACCTACATTAGGTTTGGATCCTCTTTCAGCAAGAATGTTTAGAGATCTCGTGAGGAGAATTAGTAGAGAAAAGACTGTTTTGCTCACTTCACATTATATGAAAGACATAGAGGAACTAGCTGAAAAAATTATACTTCTCAAAAAAGGTAAGGTTTTAGTAGAAGGGACAAGAGAAACTCTTAAGAACTATTTGGGTAAAGTAGTTGAGGTAGAGGTAGGCGACTATCCTACTGCGTTAGGAAAATATGTGATAGAAACTAGCAGAGACTATTATGTGTTGAGAGTTCCGGAAAAGGAATTAGATGAACTTAAGGACTACAGAATTATCAAAGAAGAAGATCCTTCATTAGAGGATGTTTACGTTTATCTCATAGGAGACGTTGAGGATTCTGCAAGGTTAGAAGCCGTTAGAAGAGGTGGGAGGTGGGGTAGAGGATGGGAATAAGTGGAAAATTATATTCTTTCCTATACCTTAGAGGATTTAGAGTATGGGTTTCATACAGAACTCAAACTGTCCTAACGGTATTAGGCTGGGTTCTGCCAGTGTTTACTTATTATTTTGTAGGAACTTCTTTAGGAAATAGATTAGTTACTGAAATAGGAGTTAAAGATTATACAGCATTCTTTACGGTAGGCTTAGCTTTTCAAGGCTATGTATCGTCTGTAATTTCTACGATAAGCCAGAGACTGAGAAATGAACAACTTTATGGAACTATAGAGTATTATGTAATTTCTAGAACTGGAACCATTGGTTTTCTATTATATTCTGCTTTATGGGGATTAGTATTAAATACCGTTAATGCTGTCGTAATACTCGCAATAGGATACGCTTTAGGAGCTGATTACCACATTAATATTTTAAGCACTCTATTAATACTTGTTCTACTACTTATATCTACTCTAGGAATAGGAATGCTCGCGGGAGCTGTAACCATGATAACCAAACAAGGTAATCCCATTTCACTATTCTTTAACACTTTCACTAACTTACTAGCAGGAACAGTATTTCCTATTACTGTTCTACCAATATACATTAGATACATTAGTTATGCGATACCATTAACGTGGGCACTACAGGGAT
>NZ_QIMI01000064.1:0-9184 GCF_007050195.1 Sulfolobus sp. B1
GTTTCTATAGAATGAATATGCTAAATTCTGAGCTAGTAAAGGGTTATAAGGATATTTCTGAGGACTTAGATTTAGATTTAGTAGTAAATAGTTGGGGAGTTAGCGGGACTGTTATACCAGCAAGTAATCAGCCTAGAAATTATAAAGAGATAGTCAGTTACAGTGATCTTAAGGCTTATGCTGGATACTTCTATTCAATGTTAGTTCAAGGAATAATACCGATGGCATTTCAAGAGCAATGGACTATTTCAGTGTCTCATAGTTTAGGGGACATTTATGCCCATCTAGAAAGAGCGTATGAATCCCTTAGAAAGATAGATGAGTTAAAAAACGTGAATGAACTCATTAAGATGTCTAGTATTGAAGAAGTGTGGTAAACGATGAGAGTTAGCGTAATCGGAGGTAGTGGACAAGTCGGTTCAGTTACAGTTAAGGATTTGTTAGATAATAACATAGATGTAAAGGTAATTGACGTAGTTAAACCTAAACTGGACGTAGAGTACGTTTACGGTGATTTAAATAATATTGATGAAATTGCAAGAAAAATAAAGGATAGTGACTACGTTATAAACACTGCCCAATATTATTTCAATCTAAACGCAATGGAAGCGTGTTTAAGAGCAGGGGTGAACTATGTTGATTTAGGCGGATTGTTCTGGATGACATTAAAACAGTTGGATAAGAATAATGAGTTCGAGAAAAATGGACTACTAGCGCTTATAGGTATGGGTGCGGAGCCAGGTATAACGAATGTAGGAGCTAGATATCTAGTTGACAAATATGGAATACCTAGAAGGATCAGAATAAGGAACGGCTGGAGGTCCCTTAGTTCCAGTTTTAAATTCAATTGGAGCGTAGATACACAAATGGACGAAATTACGATGGACGCTCCGGTTTGGGAGGATGGAAAATATGTGTATTACAAACCGTTAAGTATGAGTGAAGAAGTCTATTTTCATGAACCGGTTGGTAAAGTAAAGACGTACTTAACCATACATAGTGAGCTAGCTACTTTCCCATTTTCTTTCAGAGGAGTGAAATACGTTGATTGGATGGAAGGAGGTGATGGATTCGAAGTAGTTGCAAATTTAGGTAGGATATTCGGAGATGATGCAGAAGTTTATGGGATAAAGGCTAGGAAATATTTAAAGGAACTTTTAAGGTTAAAGAACTTAATAGGTGCTCAAGGGGATGAGTGGGAGTCAGCTAAGGTTATTTTTGAGTATGACAGCACTTCAGTGGAATTTGAGGTGGTGATACCACCTAAAGGTGGATTTGATGGAACTCAATATGGAGCTGGAGTTCCATCAAGCATAGCTGTTCAAATGAAAGTTAGTGGAAATGGTGTCTTACCACCAGAAAAAGTAGTAAGACCGGACGTTTTCTTCAAGGAACTAAGGAGGAGGGGTTTTGAAATTTATGTTATATATAGAGAGAATCTGGGAAACTAACGTGACCTTTAGTAATATTGTTGTAAAATTTTTTAGACGCGACGCTTTTGGACACGCGATTTGCCTTTAAACTACCTTAATTTATTCATGAATAGGTCAGTGCTGTTGGAATTTAAACGAAATACGTCATTTGATCAGCAATAAATGTATGTGCTCATGAGATTTGATTGAAAACTATCCAACAAATCCTCTTAGTTTGATTAATTGATTAGTAGTTTTTGACCTCTTATTAAAAAATGTTTAACATGAATACATGAAATAAGTTTATAAACGATTTTATTAAGTTAAAACTCATGAAATACTCCTCAAAAAAATTTCTTGGATTTTTACTTACTTCTGTTACCTTATTTACTATTTTGCTTGTTAGCATCTCTGCAGTATCAACTATAGTTCACTCACAAACTATCATTATCCAACCCAAAAATTCCTCAGAGTTAATAGACGTAGCTTGGACATATCCTCCTGATGCATTAGATCCTGCAACGGGATTTTGTGATCCAGATCAAGTTATTTTTAACGTAGTTTACCAACAATTAGTTGAGCCAAATGTAAGTAATCCATTACAAGTTGTACCAGGGTTAGCTTATAATTGGACTACTACTAACTATCAAAATTGGACATTTTATTTAAGAAATAATGCATACTTTAGTGATGGTGTTAAGATAAACGCTACAACAGTTTGGTTCTCTTTTTATAGAACGATATTAATGGGTCAGGGTCCCGGTGTAAATAATTATATTAACTTGTTGTTTAATAGTACACAGTACGAAGACACAGGTTTTGCACTCCCTTGGGGAGTAGGAAATGCGATTGAAAACGTAACTGGTTTGCCCACATCTAATAACGCTAATTTAACTGCCACAATTCTAGCTTCAATACTTTCTCACTTTAACGCTAACAATCAAACCATCTTAAAAATAATGGAATATCCTTATCAAGCTGTAGTGGTTAAGGGTCCTTATGAAGTTCAATTTAACCTATTACACCCCTATAGGTATTTCATATTAGACATAGCTTATTGGTGGGGAGCTATACAAGATCCTGTGTTCATTGACGAACATGGAGGAGTTCAAGCTAATACTCCCAATTCATATATTGATGAATACGGTATGCCGGGTAGCGGTCCATATATGATAAAGTCGGTTGGTTCATCCTATTCAACGGTTGTGCTCGTTAAGAATCCTAATTATTGGGGAAATAACGTAACAGGTTTACCACCTGAGCTACAACCAGCTCATATACCAGTAGTGATAATTTACTATGGTCTTTCCCATGAAACTAGACTAGAAGACTTCGATAATAATTTTGCCCAATTATCTTATGTAAGCCCTCAATACTTGGGCTATCTATACAATAACTATGTCTACAAACAGTACGTGAGCTTCAATCAAGTGTTCTATTTAGCGAATGAGATTCAAGGGTGTATTGATTATATTGGTATGAATACCCAGGTTTATCCCACTAATATAACAGCTCTTAGGCTAGCAATTGTTCATGCAATTAATTATACAGCATTGTTAGATTTATATGAATTTAATGGTACTTTACTAGCTAGGGAAGCTTTAGGACCAATTCCTTCCACTTACCCAATATATTATAAAGTACTTAATATAACTCATTTATCACTTTATAGCTATAATATCTCTTTAGCCTTACACTACTTAAATGAAGCGGGATATGAGGGTGACTTTTACGTTACCTTACCTAATGGGACAATAATAGGTAATCCGAAGGGTAATCCATTACCAACTCTGGATATTTACATAACTGTATCACGTCCGACTGCAATATTAGAAGAGGAGTTACAGATAATTCAAGAAGATTTAGAAAAAATAGGTATCCCAACGGCTATAAAATCAGTATTACCTTCAGTAATAGACAGCTAGACTAACGCTCAAGTATCACCTAACTTGGCTTATGCGATATACTCAGCGGACTGGCCGGATCCAGTATTCCAGCAACTATTGCCTCTGACGGATGCATTCTTTGGAGGTATTAGTGGGAATTGGGCTTGGGTGAACTTAACTATACTACAAAACATGTATAATACTCTTCCCTTCATTACTAATCAAACACAACAGCTTCAATTGGTTGCACAAGCTTATAAAATCATATACAATTACGCACCTTATATATGGATGCCTACACCAACCTTGTATTATCTCGTTCAGCCCTATGTGAAAGGGTTTGTAGCACAAGAACTAGCTTACTACTTCTATAACATGTTGTATTATCAGCCCATAACATTTACTTTAGTATCCCCAACTACGTCAACTACTACTAGTGTTTCAACGACTTCTTCTACAACTATAACAACTCCTACCACAACACTGACAACAACTACTACACATAGTTCTTCATCTATAACATTAGATGTAATAATAGCTGTAATAGTAGTGATAATAGTAATTATCGTTGGAATAATATTGTTCTTGAGGGGAAGAAGGTGAAAGGTAACGCAAGGGAACCTATTTTTATTTATCATTAGGCGTATCATAAATGCAATAATAACTATTATAATGTTAATAGTAGTTATTTTTATACTTATTCACGTAATTGCACCAAATCCACTAACCTTAGCAAAAATATATTCTGGTAATCCTCATCCAACTTATGCGCAATTAATAGTTATAGAGAGGAAGTACGGTCTGAATAAGCCACTATATGTTCAGATAATTAATTATATTTCAAATTTATTTCATGGAAATTTGGGAATGGATCCAGTATATAAAGTTCCAGTTGTAAACCTATTATCAAAATATATTCCCAGAACTCTAGAGATAACGATACCAGCTACAGTTTTATCAGTCATAATTGGCTTAGTAACCGGGGCTATAGGAGCGTCAAACAGAGGTAAGGTTTTGGATTATTTCGTGAGAGGAGTATACTTGGTAACTTGGTCATCTCCAACGTTTCTTATAGCAACTGTTCTTCAGCTAGGAGTAGCATATTACCTCAAGTTACTCCCACCTTATGGAATAGTGAATCCTGCTTTAACATCTCCATCTAGAATTACGGGTTTTCCACTTATAGATTCGGCAATAGCCGGAGATTGGGTTTATTTCGTTAGCGTATTAAGGCATATGATATTACCAGTAACTTCTCTTGCAGTGGCTAATTTTGGTATAGTTACTAGACTTTCAAGATCTTCAATGCTCGTCCATATGAACTCCGATTACGCGAAATTAAGTCTAGTTAAGGGTTTAAGTAGGAGAAGAGTAGTTTATGGAGTCGTGCTAAGGAATGCCTCAATACCCATAGTGACGTTAATAGCATTGTTATTTGGCTCATCGATAGCGGGCTCAGTTGCAGTCGAAGATATTTTTCAGTATCATGGAATGGGCTGGTTTATAACTAATTCCTTACTAAACCTCGACTATGTAGGTATTTTATCGACAACGGTCATTGTAGCGGTATTCATAATTGTTGCTAATCTGGTAGCAGATATTCTATACAGTGTGCTAGATCCTAGGGTGAGAGTAGGTGGTTAGTAAATATAAAACCATTTTAAAATTAATAGTGAAAGACCCCTCTGGATTATTAGGATTGTTAATAGTTCTTGTGTTCATTTCATGGTCTTTGATTCAAGGCATTATTGAGTTAATATCACAATATACTAGAAATCCTAGACTTGGATATTTACTTCTTCCTCATAATCCATTTGCAGTTAATCCTTCAGAGGCTCTTCATCCGCCTAATATAAATTATATAATGGGAACTAATGGGGCTGGAGAAGATGTCTTTTCAAGGATACTTTATGCATTGCCAAGAGACGCTTTAGTTGCTATAGTCGTCGTTTTTTCTTCAATTCTGGTCGGTGGAATAATAGGTATTATTGCTGGATATATTGGAGGTGTAGTTGATGAAGTTTTTATGAGGATAACTGACGCTTTCTTATCATTGCCTCCTCTGATTTTAGTAATAGCTATTTCAGTCCCACTTAAAGCTAGCTATCTAGGAGTAATTTTAGGTTTATCATTAGTATGGTGGCCGACATATGCTAGATTATTTAGAGCCCAGACATTAGAAGTTAAAAACACTGATTATATAATTTCTACAACAATATACAAAGTATCCAGATTCAGATTATTTTATAAATATATATTTTTAAACGTGATAGATCCAATAATAGCTTATGCTACACTAGACTTTGGAAACGTTATACTAACGTATTCTACTTTGGCATTCATAGGGATAGGAATAACTCCACCAATACCGGAGTTGGGAGAAATGGCTTCTAATGGCTTATCAGGATTACCAGAAGCTTGGTGGTGGCCACTATTCCCTGGGCTAACAATACTGTTAATAGTTATAGGATTTTCATTGTTGGGAGATAGAATTCAAGAAATAATTATGGGCGAAGTGATGTATTGATGGATATTTTTGTAGGTAAGAATATAAGGAAGTATTATCCTCTGGGAGGAAGGGGTGTACTAGAGCGTATTTTTTTGAAGGATCATATTTTCCTTAAAGCATTAGATGGCGTTTCAATAAACATAATTAAGGGGGAGACTTTAGGAGTTATAGGAGAGAGCGGTTGTGGAAAAACTACTTTAGCCAAGATAATAGCGACCATTGAGAAACCCAGTGAAGGAGAGCTCTATTTCATGGGTAAGGACGTATTTAAAAATATTGAGTTAGTTAGAAAGAACATAGGGATAGTGTTTCAGAATCCCTTATCTTCTCTTAATCCTAGAATGACAGTTGAGGAAATAATCACAGAGGTGTCTAAAGATATTAATAGAACTAAAGAATTGTTAGAGCTTGTAGGATTAGCTTACGATTATGTAAAGGACAAGTATCCTAATGAGTTATCTGGAGGACAAGTACAAAGAGTCTCGATAGCTAAAGCCTTAGCTAAAAATCCAACTCTTCTAATTCTAGACGAGCCTACATCAGCCCTTGACGCGTCAATCCAAGCACAAATACTTAACTTGCTATTAGATTTAAGAAAAGAATTAAACATCACTTATCTTTTTATTACCCATAATATAATAGTTGCAAATTACATTTCAGATAGAATGATTGTATTATATGCGGGTAAAGTAGTTGAACAAGGTAAGAGCGATGAAATATTAGAAAGACCTCTTCACCCTTACACTCAACATCTAGTCTCATCTGTACCTAAGCTTTATAGAAAAGATTTATCACCTCCTTTAGGAGAAGCCCCTAGTTTAATAAATCCTCCTAAAGGATGTAGATTTCATCCGAGATGCCCATATATGATGGATATTTGTAAAATTGAGGAACCTCCTAATGTTAAGGAGAATGGCAGGATCGTATCTTGCTGGCTTTATTATAAGAGGTAATATCCATAAATAGAGAATATGCAATATATTAAAATTATGGCGTACTTATAAATTACCAATTTTTCCTGCATCACATTTTTTACTGTCTTCATTTATCTAAAGTACTATTTACCATAAGACTGTATTTGGTGTTTCTTTTATTACCTTTACTACTACTTGAGTACTAGATCTTTCAATTTCTGGTAAGTTCATTAACCTCTCTAGTAAATTTCTCATGAACTCTTCTCTATTTCTGTATCTTGCCATCACAATGAAGTCAATATCTCCTAAAACGAAGTAAACTCCCCAAACACCTGGTAATTCAGCTATTTTAGAGCCTAAATTAACGTGGTAGTCCTTTCCGTACTTAGCTCTAATGAGGCTTATAACCGTGTAGTCAAAATTCAATAAGCCAGGATCAAGATGTGCATAGTATCCTTTTATTATTCCCAAGTTTTCAAGCCTTTTTATTCTATATGCTATTGTCGATTTAGGAACTCTTAGTTTTTGTCCTATTTCTTCTAAGGAATACTTAGCATTGTTTTGAAGCATCTTTAAAATCTCAAGGTCTATTTTATCTATTTCCAATGCCATAATAAATGAGATATATTACAAATATATAAAGATTATATTGAACAGAGTTCCATTATCACCCATCATAATTATCTGAAAAACAATCAGCATCCTACTTTTCAAACGATCCATCATATAACGTCCAACTTGAACGTAATACAAGTTTATAATCCATTTTACTTAGAACAAATATTATGGAGGAGAAGAAGATTATTAAGGATCATACGTTTAAGACGTGGAGTAAACAAAGAGGTTGGGATCCTATTATCGTCTCAAGCGCTAAAGGAGTCTATTTCTATGATAACGAGGGTAAAAGGTACTTAGACTTCTCATCACAATTCGTTAACGTTAATTTGGGTTATGGAAATGAAAGAGTAATCAGTTCAATCAAAGAGCAATTAGATACCTTACAATATATAAATCCCTCTTTTGGGGCTCAAATTAGAGCAAAGGCAACGAAAGCATTAATTGAAGTTATGCCTAATAGTATTAGAAAGTTCTTCTTTTCGACTTCTGGTACTGAAGCTAACGAGGCTGCAATTAAAGTGGCGAGGATTTACAAGAAACCAGCATATAAGATATTAGCCAGATACAGATCTTATCATGGTTCTACGTTAGCTTCTATATCAGTTACCGGAGACTATAGGAGGTGGTTTGTTGAGCCAAATATAATGCAAGGAGTAGTTAGAATACCAGAGCCCTACTGTTTTAGATGTCCTTTAAAGTTGAAGTACCCAGAATGCAACATTGCTTGTGCTAATTACGTTGAATACGTTATTAAACAAGAACACAATGTAGCTGGAATAATAATTGAACCTATTACTGGTACTAATGGAGTTATCGTGCCTCCGAAAGAATACATGCCATTAATAAGGAAGATAGCTAAGGAAAACGATATTTTGTTTATAGCAGATGAGGTAATGACAGGCTGGGGTAGAGTAGGAGAGTGGTTCGCCGTAAAATTATGGGGAATAGAACCGGATATTTTAACCACAGCCAAAGGTGCTTCAGCATCTTATGTTCCAATAGGTATCACTGGATTTACAAAAGAAATCGGCGATTTCTTCGAAGAGAATATATTTCCACACGGTCATACATTCGAAGCACATCCGGTCTCCCTCTCTGCTATACCCGCTGTAGTTGAAGAATATAAGAGATTAGATCTACTAGCTCACGTGAAAGCTATGGGGAAGTATCTAGGAGAGAGATTAAATGAACTGAAGAATAGGCATATTAGTATAGGAGATGTAAGAGGAGTTGGATTGTTCTGGGCTATAGAGTTAGTTAAGGATAAAAACAACAGTCCATTTGGCGATTACGAGGATAAGTATGAAGGTAGACCAACGTTAATTGATCTTATAACGAAGAAGTTATTGGAGAAAGGTGTTTATGTATATAATGGTCCGTCTTGGTTAATAATTTCTCCACCTCTTATAATAAATAAGGAAGAGATAGATGAAGGGGTTAATGCTATTGACGATGTTTTAAAAGAAGCGGACAAGGAATTTAGAGGCTAAAAAGCCTCAAATATGCTTCCCTCAGTTTTCTGAACCTTAGCTAATTTAATAGCTTCATTTGAAGCTTCCAGATGTTTATCTATCTCCTCTTCTGTATGCATTACCGATACCGTCCACTGCTCATTGAAACCCGCCATTGGTAATATTCCCTTATATATCATATAGTAGAAATATGTGAACCAAGATTTAAAGTCTAGTTTTATGAATTCTCTATAATTTTTTGGAGCTTTATCACTAAAGTAGATCATCCCACTAGGTCCCCAGTGTGTTACGGCTAAGTCTACTTTTAGATCCTCTGCAATATCTTCATATCCTTTCTTTAGTTTTTCACTCAGTCTGTGCATATGATGAAAAG
>NZ_QIMI01000065.1:0-9166 GCF_007050195.1 Sulfolobus sp. B1
TTTGGTGAATATAAATATGAGAGAGATTTCAGATAATACCATTTAATTCAAGACATATATTTCCGTAAAATAATACGTCTTAGGTAAAAGTATAAAGCGGAGAAACTTTTAAAAGAATTTCATGAAGGCTTTCGTATTTGGTATTGGTGGAGGCGGAGATGCTGTATCTGCGTTGGTAGCGTATTCTTATCTTAGAAAATTAGGTTATGAAGTAATTTTAGGCTCAATAATCTGGGAACGCTATATAGAAGATCCATTGCCTGGACCAATTTGTTTTGAGGATATGGTTAACGCCAATATGGTAAATGAGTGCATTTATGAAGTTAGTCCAATGTCCTACGCTATAAGGGGAGGTAAGAAAGTAATTCCGCAATTGGTCAGACTTTTAAATTCTCTAAAAATTCCTAAGGGTTATGGAATATGCAATAGAGGTGGAGATATAGGTCTTTATAAATGTTTAAAGGACTTTATTTTAAAAAATGACATTGATCTAATAGTGGGCGTTGATGCAGGAGGGGATGTGCTAGCAAAAGGTTGTGAGGAAACTTTAGGAAGCCCTTTAATAGACTTTATATCTCTGTCAGCTTTAGTTAAGCTCAAGCAAGAAGGTTATCAAGTAGTCTTAGGAGTAATAGGTAGTGGGAGTGATGGAGAGTTACCATATGACTATTTTCTTAAGAGGATAAGCGAGATAGCCTCGTTAAATGGACTCATGGATATTAAAGGATATGACGAGGAATCGGCAGAGTTAGTTGAAAGAGTGCTTAATGAAGTTAATACTGAAGCTTCAAGAATTCCTTACTATGCTTTTAAAGGAGCTTACGGAGAAGTTAATATAAGGAACGGAACTAGGAAAGTGTTCGTTTCACCCATATCAGCAGTGATGTTTTTCTTAGATCCCATTAAGATAGCAAATACTACAATACTTTATGAGATAGTTAAGAATTCAATAAATATAGAGGAGGCGAATAAAAAATTAAACGAGGTAGGTATTTATACAGAATATAATTTTGAAATAGACCTATATCGAAAATACGGTATGGATTCCTCAAAGGTTTCTGGAGAAGAAGTTATCAGTATTAGAGAAGAGGGGAAGAAGAGATTAGGTGGTATTAGAATAAAGTGCTAAATTTTTATTTTTACTAATTCCTAATATTGCTATGGATCCTATTCATGAGATACTGACAAACTATGAGTTTGATGAAGAGGAGATAAACTATGCGTTGATGAGAGCAAAAGGGATCATTATTGGGTTTGCAATGGAATATAGAGCGAGAAAAGTCTTACAGCAATTTAATTTTGAAAACATAAAGTCAGTTGATATGCCAACGCATGATATTGAAGCGTATAAGGATGGTGTGAAGTATTATGTTGAAGTAAAAGCAAGCAAGAAATCGCCTACTAGGGAATATAGTGCGTATAAGATAGCTATGATAGCTTTGTTAGATGGTATACATTTAACATTAACGATGATACCTAAACCTAATCTATTAGTTACCGAGGAAATCCTCAGTGAACCTAAGAGAATATTATATAGGTTCTTTAGGCTCCTTTACGCTAAGCAGTATGATGAAATTAAGGTATTTTTAGAGAACGAAAAGAATAGAGAGGTCTTAAGCTCTTATTATACTGTAATAAAAAGCTTCAGCGATAAGTATAATTTACCATTAGCTGGGGAACTAATAAAACCTAATTTGTAATATTTTAGGTAATAATGGGAAAATGTTGACTACCCAAGAGTATTGAAGTGAGAAACTTTAACTGTGAAGTTTTATGTTTAAAAAATTTAAAAGCTATAAGTAAAAACAAATATAGTATGAATGAGAACGTTTATATTGTTTCAGCTGTTAGAACGCCGATAGGAAAATTTGCTGGGTCATTAAAAGATTTATCGCCAGTCGATTTAGGGACGATAGCTATAAAGGAAGCTTTAAAGAGAGCCAACGTCTCTCCAGAAATGGTCAACATAGCCATCATGGGAAATGTGCTAAGAGCCGGACACGGACAAGATATAGCTAGACAGTGTGCGATAAGGGCTGGAATACCATATGAGATAGACGGGTTTTCAACAGATATGGTGTGCTCTTCGGGCATGATGAGTGTAATAATTGCATCCCAAATGATAAGGAGTGGTGATGCTGATATCGTAGTAGCTGGAGGAACTGAAAGTATGAGTCAAGCTATGTTTGCTGTTAGAGCAGATGTAAGATGGGGGGTTAAGATGTTAATGGAAAAAAAGCTAGATTTAATTGATACTATGCTAGTTGATGGATTAACTGATCCATTTAATATGAAGCTAATGGGACAAGAGGCTGACATGGTAGCTAAGTCACAAAACGTTTCCAGAAAAGAATTAGATGAGGTAGCTTATCAAAGTCATTTAAGAGCGTATGAGGCTACACTTAAGGGTTATTTCAAATCTGAAATAGTTGAAGTAAATGTGAATGGAAAAATTATAGATAGAGATGAGGGTATTAGACCAGATACCTCGTTAGAAAAACTTTCAAAATTATCTCCAGCTTTCAATCCAGATGGTGTACATACTGCAGGAAATTCTTCTCAAATTTCTGACGGTGCTTCGGCATTAGTGATTATGAGCGAAAAAGCTGTAAAGGAATTGAAAGTTGAGCCTATTGCTAAAATATTGGGTTATAGTTGGACTGGGATAGAAAGTTGGAGATTTACTGAGGCTCCTATTTATGCAATTAAGAAATTATTAAATAAACTGAAAATGGAGGTAAATGATTTTGATTATTTTGAAAATAACGAGGCATTTGCCATAAATAATGTGCTTGTTAATAGATACTTAGGAATACCTTATGATAGACTAAACGTGTTTGGTGGGGCAATTGCAATAGGTCATCCAATAGGTGCTAGTGGGGCTAGAATTATTACAACTTTAATTAATGTATTATCTAAGATGAATGGAAAAAGGGGAATTGCAAGCATATGTCATGGAATTGGAGGAGCTACGGCAATGGCGATAGAGCTTATGATTTAAATCAAGTAATTTTTTATGCGTAATATACTATCTACTAATGTAGGTGGTTATGTAATTGCCTAAAAAGGATAGAGCGCAACAGCCTTCAAATAGAGACGTTCCTATGCCAACAGAGGGAGAAACTATATGTGTCGTTAAAAAGATGCTAGGCGGGGATCATCTCATAGTATTATGTATGGATGGAAAAGAAAGACTAGCTAGAATACCAGGTAAAATAAGGAAAAAAGTTTGGATGAAAGAAGGTGATGTGGTTTTAGTAGGAATTTGGGATTTTCAACCAAACCGTTGTGACATAGTGCATAGATATGAGAATGATGAAATAAAGAGGCTAATAAATGAAGGAGTAATATCAAGAGAAGTTATAGATCAACTAAGAGGATAAAATTGGTCGGAATCGATAAAAAGACTAAGGAGGAGAAGAAACTTAAAGACGAGGATCTATTTAAAGTAGTAGATTCCACGATTGATTCTAGAACTTATTTCAATTTAATCCAAATTGCCCGTCGTTTAAATATAGAAGCATATTTTGGAGCTATTTCATCCGGCAAAGAGGCTAGAATTTATCCTGCCAAGACGATTGAAGGTAAATATTATGCTATAAAAATATACTACACATCGACTGCCCAAAGCAAAAGAGCAATAAAGAAATACACTGAGGGGGATATAAGGTTCAAGGATGTCAAAATTAGTAATACTAAGCAATTAATAAATACCTGGGCTCGCAAGGAGTACAAGAATCTTAGTAAGATGTATCAAGCTGGAGTAAGGGTTCCAAGACCAATCATGGTATATGAGAATATATTAGTAATGGAGTTTATTGGCGAGAACGGATTGAGAGCACCTCTTCTTAAGGAGCTAGGTGACGAAGAAATAACTGAGGGTCTATATGAAGATTTGATATCCCAAATACATATCATGGTTAAAAGAGCGTTATTAGTACATGGGGATTTAAGCGAGTATAATGTGATGGTATTTAATGAGAAATGTTATATTATTGACGTAAGTCAAGCAATATCGATTGACCATGATGAGGCATTGAAATTGCTAGAGAGAGACATTGAGAACATAAATAACTTTTTTGAAAGCAAGGGAATAAATATAAAGCCTAAAGAAGAGATAATATTAAGCCTAATTTCTGGGGAATGATAATCTTGTTCGTGACTGTAGAGGATGAGAAATTAGAAAATGTTAAAAAAATTATAAACAAATTGGAAGAACTTACGGATACTAAGATAGAGTATAACGAGGTCACTAAGGCCTTTAATATTATACCAAAGGGGCAGAATTCTTATGACGCCTTTAAGGCTATATCTGTAATAAGAGCTATAGGTTTAGGTTTCTCTGAGGATATCGCCTTTAAACTATTAAGTGACGAGTATACAATTGAGGTGATTGATCTTAAAAATTACGTGGGTAGCGATCCAAATACGCTTAGAAGAGTTAAGGGAAGGGTTATTGGAGAAAAAGGAAAATCCAAGAAGATAATACAAGAGTACACTGGAGTCTACATATCCATATATGAACATTACATTGGAATCCTTGGAGTATATGATCAAGTGAAAATAGCAAGAAGTGCTATAGAGCTACTAATATACGGTAAAGAACACAGTACTATATATAAGTTTTTAGAAAAGGCAGAGAGAGAATTAATATCATCAAAGGTCTCTAGTTTAACGAGAAAGAAGTTATAAAATGGGTTCCAGTATTTGGCCACGGAGATCATAAAATGAAGCCTCTGTTATTTTAACATTATACCACATTCCCAATTCGACCATGGTATCCTTTATGACTACCGGGATGTAATTAATTGTCCTTCCTATAACTGAACCTTTACGACCTAGTTCAGTAGTTACTACTTTGCTCACCTTATTTATGTAATCAGAGTGAATGGAAAGCGCTATATCCTCATATAACTTATTAGCTATTTTTACTCTTTCCTTTTTTATTGCATCTGGAACTTGAGGCATAGAAGCACTTCTGGTATTTGGTCTCATAGAGTACATTGCTATATGAATCCTCTCAAAACGTAAGTCTTTTATGAGCTCTAATGTGTTATTAAACGCCTCTTCGTCTTCTCCAGGGTGACCTACGATTATATCAGTAGTTATATTAACGATAGGAATCTTCTTCCTTATTTCTCTTACGAGCTCTCTATACTCTTCAACAGTATATTTTCTGTTCATTAGCTTTAATACATTATCATCTCCACTTTGAACGGGCAAATGGACAAATTTGTAAACTTTAGGTTCTTTTAATACCTCTATAAGGTCATCCAAAATTCTCATTGCTTGTTCAGGAGTCATCATACCTATTCTTATCATGAATTCCCCTTCTAGTTGACTTACCTCTCTTACAACGTCTGTTAACTTTACTTTACCACCAAGATCCAAACCATATGCAGCAGTATCTTGGCCAGTTAGCTCAATCTCTTTTGCACCTTTTTGTATGGAGTATCTTGCAGTGTCTACTATTTCTCTCAGTGGATAACTCCTTAGCTTACTCCTAGCTATTTTAGTTATACAAAAATTACAGTTCCCAGCACATCCGTCCGCTACTGGAATAATAGCAATTTTTCCATCAAATATTCTTGGAGTTGTTATCGCCTTATCTCCTTCTAAGATTATTTTTCTTTCCTCAGATCCTACGACCTCTAGTATTCTATCGATACTTTGAGGTCCAATCAATGAAGCATTGGGGGCAATAGATATAATAGCCCCAGGCTCAGAACTGCTCATGCATCCAGCTACTATGAGCTTTTTTGAAACTTTGTTTAGCTCCTTTATTCTTTGTTTCATTCTTTCTTCAGTTTCTAGCCTAACAGCGCATGTATTTAGTATTGTAATCTCAGCCTCCTCCGGACTATTTGCGAATTCATAACCTTCCTTCTCTAATAAGGTCATCATTATATACGAATCAGCCTTGTTTAATGTGCAGCCGTAAGTCTCAATGTATACCTTTTTCATAATTCTTCAATAGTATTTTAAACCCCAGACGCTTATAGATTTATTGTGAGATCAGAAAAGGAATATCTTGAAATGTTAGATAGACTTTATACAAAGCTACCAGACAAGGCTCATAAGGTAGGTACTCAAGCCCTACCAAATTTAATAATATTAAATATAGGAAATAATACAATAATAAGGAATTTCTCAGAATATTGTGATAGGATTAGAAGGGAAGACAAGATATGCATGAAATACTTGCTAAAAGAGCTAGCTGCAGCTGGAAGTGTAAGTGAAAGGGGAGAATTAGTTATCCAAGGTAAGTTCTCATCCCAAGTAATCAATACTTTGATGGAGAGATTCTTGAAGAGTTATGTACAATGCAGTACATGTAAGAGCTTAGATACCATTTTAAAGAAAGAAAAGAAAGGATGGTATATAAGTTGCCTAGCTTGTGGAGCGCAAACGCCAGTGAAGCCTATATGAAGGTATTATTGAACATAATTAAGACCCAAGATATGACTCTAATAAACGTTTGCCAAAAGGAATTACTAGGTAAGATATTCAGAGAAGGAGATCTGGTGCTAGACGTTAGTGAGAAGTTTTATGGCGGGGAACTAGTGGAGATAGATTATGCATTTTCATTGATAGATGAGGCTACTGTTATGAGTATTGTAGGAAACGATGCGGTTGAAGAGGCTATAAAGAGGGGAATAGTTCATAAAGATTCTGTGCTAAACATAGCCGGAGTAAAGATAGCTCAAGTATATAATATGTGATACGCATGGGAAAGAAATTCTGTGTAATGTGCGGAAAAGAGGACGTAGAATTAATAGGCTCATTATGTCCAGATTGTTATTTGAAAAAGAACGAATTAATAATATTGCCAAAGAGAATAAGTGGAAAATACTGTAAGATTTGCGGAGCTCTTTGGATTAATGGTAAATGGATAAGGGACTCTAACTCTCATCCCACTAATGCCGTAGAGGAAATAGTTTACAAGGAATTGTCAAACAAAATTACTATAGATAGAAACGTAGAAGAGTTTAGCTTTAGTATAAAGAGTATCTGGAATGATCAAGGAGGTCATACTTTTACTACCGTAGAATTCAAAGGTAAATTAAAGGGAATTCCTTTCTCACGTGAGGCTATAGTGAATTTAGAAATTGAAAGGTCATTGTGCATATATTGTTTTAGAAAGAAAACGAAGTATTTCGAGGCAATAGTTCAGTTGAGGGGTAGAAACTCAATCGGAGTAGATGATAAGAAGAGAGCTTTCTTTGAGTCGTTCTTTTCTAAAGAAGTAATAGATAGCATATCTGATGTGATTGAAGGGAGAGAAGGCGTTGATTACTATTTCATTAGTAAGAGTGTAGCTAAAAAACTAGTCTCCAACATCTCAAGTATTGTTGATGTAGAGATTAATGAGAGTTATCAGAATGAAAGGGTAAAAAATGGTAAAAAGGAGGCAAAGTTAGTTATTTCATTGAGGATATGAGAATAGGAATAGACGAGGCTGGTAGAGGATCTTTAATAGGGCCAATGGTAGTTGCTGGGGTTGTGATTGATGATAGTAAAGTAAATGTTTTAAAAAGCATAGGTGTTAGAGATAGTAAGCAACTGTCTAGGCAGAAAAGGGAGAAGTTATTTAGTATTATAGTTAGCTTAGTCGAGGCATTTTCAGTGGTTAAGGTGTTTCCAGAAGAGATAGATAGATTTAACCTAAATGATTTGACTTATAGTGCAGTAATTAAGATAATATACTCCTTATCAAGTTTCTCTCCATATATTGTTACAGTGGATAAGGTTGGAAGCGAGAAACCAGTAATTGATTTGATTTTAAGGTTAGGATATAAGCCTAACGTAGTTCATAAGGCCGATGAGAACTTCATCGAGAGTAGTACAGCCAGTATAATAGCTAAAGTAATAAGAGATAGGTATATTGAAAAGCTCAAAGAAGAGTATGGTGATTTCGGTAGTGGTTATCCAAGCGATCAAAAGACTATAAATTGGCTAAAAAATGTTTATAAAAAAACTACTTTCCCTCCTCCGATCATAAGAAGGACATGGAAAATTTTACGTTCTATTGCTCCATTATATTATATAGAAAAGGAGAGTGAAAGGTTATGGTAACCAATCTGCCTGCTGAAGCTAAGGCAAAATGGTTAAAGGTAATGGACGCTAAGACCCCAGAGGAAAAATTACAAGCTCTGCAAGAATTCCTAAAGGAGGTCCCTAAGCATAAGGGAACTGAAAATCTAGTATATTGGGCAAAAAGGCGAATGGCTGAGTTAAGGGAAGAAATAGAAGTAAAAAAGAGTAAAAAGAGTAGTGGATTCTCGTTATTCGTAGAAAAGGAAGGTGCTGGACAGGCTATAATTATTGGTGACATTTCTCTCAGATCGCAGGTTATGAGAAAATTAACCAATGTTAAACAAGAATTTGGAGAATTACCTATACCCGGTATGGTTAAGTATGAAGACGTCCAAATTCAGTTGATTAATCCTCCTAAAAGCTTACCTCTGCCCAAAATAGTTGGGCTAATAAGGAATGCTGATGAGGTAATCATTGGAGTTAATAATGAAGAGGAGTTGTTAACCATAAGAAGATTTTTAGAAGATAATTATATCTTACTAAAGAAGCCTAGAGGTAAAGTAGTAATTGAAAGGACTAGATACGGGCTATCTGGTATAAGGGTAGTTAATTTAGGAAAAATAATAGATGCTGACGAAAAGGCAGTTAGAGAGTATATTGAGAGCTTCGGGATAAAATCGGCTATAGTTAAGATAATAGGAGAAGTTAGTATGGATGATATAGAGAAGTCAATATTTGAAGCTGTGAGTTATAAACCAGCTGTCATAATATCTCCGTCAAAACTAAACATTATTGATCTCCCTTGTATAACTCTAAGTCAAATCGAAGTATTACCTAAAATTATGTTTGAAATGCTTGAAATTATTAGGGTATACACTAAAGAACCTGGTGAAGATCCCACTGATGATCCGTTAATCATGAAAAGAGGGTCTACTGTATTGGATGTTGCAAAAAAATTGCACTCCTCCTTAGCAGATAATTTTAAATATGCTAGAGTCTGGGGTAGATCGGTTAAATTCCAAGGGCAAAAAGTTGGTCCTACTCATGTTCTAGAAGATAAAGACGTAGTAGAGATTCACACAAGATAATTTGTTCTATATAAATTTAAGTATATGTTTTAAATATATAG
>NZ_QIMI01000066.1:0-9109 GCF_007050195.1 Sulfolobus sp. B1
ATGGAGTTTGGAAAAGCTAAATACAGATCTCTATCAATCAAAGATATAAATCTTAGTAACAATTTACTTATCGTGGAGAGAGAAGTTAGAAGGATGTTAGATAAGGCAGAGAGAATGGTTGATAGATGTCTAAACTGCGGTAATTTAGAATGTGATGAGTGCGAAGAAGCTAGACAACTATTGGACGAAATAAGGGATATGATTCGATCTATTGATGATGAAAGAGCAGCTAAGAGGTTCTCGATTATCTTAGATGATTTAGAGAGTAAGTTAGAAAATCTAGGATAGTTGATAGTTAAGGTAATATGTCGATAGTGAGGAAAGGATTCTTAATTTTTTCATACCCCAATATAGTAAAAGGTCCGTGACCGGGATAAACAATTAGTTCATCAGGTAATTTCTTTAACCTCTCCAAGCTATCCCTCAGTAGCTTTTCAGACCCTCCTATATCTGTTCTTCCAACGGTTCCGTAAAACAGCGTATCACCAGTAAAAATGTAACCATTTGCCAATATGCAAATACTACCCATTGTATGCCCTGGTGTTTCAATGATCTTTAACTTTCTGTTACCAACGTTTATCTCGTCTCCCTCTTTAATGAATCCATCAGGATTTATAATATCAGATATCATAAGGTTAAGATAAGACGATGCCATAGTACTAGCTCTTTTAACTAATCCAAGGTCTCTTTCGTTTATCAAGAACATAGAAGAAGGGAATTCCCTCTTTATCTCATTTATTCCCATCACATGGTCAAAATGTCCATGTGTAGCAATTATATATCTTAATTTAACCTTATTATTTCTTATAAAATCTAATACTTCCTTCATGTCTCCCCCTGCATCAATAATTACCCCCTCGTTCTCACTAATTAATAAGTACGAATTAGTCGCTAGAGGACCAGTAATAAAGTTTTTTACAATCATACATTAAATAATATATACACGTTAGGATAAAAACTTATTATATGCGTAGAATAAATGATTTTTAATGATAGATAACGAGCTTTTAAATTTTATCAAGAGAACTGTTACTAAGTTCTTAATGGAAGACTATATGCCTTTTCCAGTAAACAGAAGCGTATGTTCAGAATGGGCAAATGGCATGAACATTAAAAAAGGTTTATCAGAGGTAGTACTCTTTACCGGTTGTTCTTATCAGTTAGCAGAATTAGGCAAAAAATTTGACGACATATTACCTAGTCTAGCAAGATTTAAGGGAATCGAGAGATTTTCGTCATTTGCTAAAGCATTTTATAAGCCTAGAAATGAAAGGGCAAATAAGATATTAAGGAACATTGCATATCTCCTAAAGAATTCTGGCGTAGATTTCAGTTATTATGAAGATGAACCTTATAGTGGCACAATTTTGCTTGAGTTAGGAATGCTTGATGAATTTAAGCAGTACGCTGAAAAACTGGTTAACTTTTTTGTGGCTAGGGGTGTTAAGAAAATAATAACTGTAGATCCTCATACTCATTATACACTATATAGAATTAAGGAATTAAATCCTTCATGGAACGTTAATATCGTAAATTATTACGAGCTTATAAAAGGAGCAAAGGCAGAGGGAACTTATGTATTCCACGACTCATGCCTATACTCTAGATTTCTGGGAATGAGGGATACGATAAGAGAAGTAATCAAGGGTAGTGGGATAGAGCTAAAGGAGGATGAGATGGTTACTGGTAAGGAAACTTCCATGTGTTGTGGTGGACCATTAGCACCTATAAATAAGGACGTAAGTGATAAAATAGCGAGAAATCGAGCAGAAGCATTAAAAAATGTTCACAACAAGGTCCTTTTAGCATGTCCCTTCTGTTACGCTAACCTTTCACCTTATGTTGAAGCTTATGATTTCGCGGAGGTGGTAAAAATTGAGTAATAACAAGGACTGGGACATTGCAATAAAAAGAGGAGTAGAACACAACATACCTAGAGTATTTAAAGTGCTGAGGGAACACCCGTATTTAGAGGATTTGGCTAGAAAAGTTAGAGAAGGGAAATTGGAAGTGCTAAGTAACTTAGATCATTACATAGATATGACTATAAAAGCAGTAGAGAAGATAGGCGGAAAAGCGTATTTTGCTGAGAATGCAGAACAAGCTAGAGAAATAGTAGGAAAGATTGTAGGCTCGAAGAAGAGAATAGTTTTAGGCAAGTCAATGGTTGCTTATGAAGTAGGCTTAAGGAAATATTTACAATCGTTAGATAATGAGGTATGGGAGACTGATTTAGGTGAGCTGTTAATACAATTTGCAGACGAACCTCCATCTCACATCATAGCCCCAGCTGTTCATATGACTAGGGAGAGAATAAGGGAATTGATAAAGGAAAAATTAAACATTGACCCCGGAGATAAGCATGAAGATATAGTAAAAGTGGCAAGGGAATTCTTAAGGCAGAAATTCCTGACTGCTGATATAGGTATTACGGGTGCTAACGCTGTGGCTGCAGACTCGGGCTCAATCGTGCTGGTAGAAAATGAAGGTAACATTAGAATGACCAGTGTAGTTCCACCTGTTCACATCTCAATTACTGGCGTAGAAAAGATTTTACCAAATTTAGAATATGCGTTATACGAGGCTTTAGTTCAAGCAGCTTACGCTGGTTTGTATCCCCCAACTTACATTAACGTCACATCAGGTCCTTCATCAACTGGAGATGTAGAGCAAAAAAGAGTTTCCCCGGCCCACGGTCCCAAAGAGTTTCATCTTGTGCTAGTAGATAACGGAAGGAGAAAAGCCAATGAGGATAATGTATTAAGGGAAGCCCTATTATGCATTAGATGTGGTAGATGCCATTTTCACTGTCCGGTCTATAGGGTTCTAGATGGTAAATGGGGATACCCTCCTTATTCCGGACCAATGGGAGCTATGTGGAGTGGGGTAGTCTACAATGACTATAAACCCTCATTAATGTGCACCCATGCTGGTAATTGTAGGGAAGTTTGTCCGATGAAGATTAATATACCTAAAGTTTTAGAATACCTAAAACATAAGTATTATACAAATGGAACCAAGCAATAATGAAATTGAAGTTTTACGTTTTTTATTTTATAAGGTAAGAAAAACCTCGCAGAGTAGAAATGGCAAAGAGTCTAAAAAAATCAATTCTACACGCAGATGGGAGGGATTGTCTGAGCTTTTTAACTGCCCCTCATATGAGAGATGTAGTCCCGAATCAAGAGGGAAACTAATAAGACGCCTAAGGAAAAGCACGTCCCTTAGAGCGAGGAGGAAGTCAGTTATTCAAAGACTGAACTAATAAATCATAAACTAAGAAGGAACTCCTTTTATATAATAATTTTAATCTTCTTTGTCGAATAGGTATAACATTTATTCCCTTTTAACGCATTTCTCCTTGAGAGAATTATGAGGAAGACAGAATTAAATAGAAGATTGAAAGCTAGATATCATAACCACAAAATCTCTCTATTGGGATGACTAATAATGAATTAAATAGTATATATTAAATAAATTTTCGGTTGGTGAATATATAATGAAGTTAGTACCTAAGACCCATAGTATAAACTCTTTTAAAGTTGACAGAAGCAATAATGCTCATGTGAACCGTAATAATTCAAGTCATTAATGAACCATGAGTAATGGTTTAACGCTAGAATATTACCAGCAATATAAACATTATACGCAAAAATCTAGTTTCGAACTTCTATCTTTTTATTATTCCTATTACTAATATTATTAGTCCTATTATTCCTAAAATTATCGATCCAAGAATTATTAGCCCAGACGTGATGAATGACGAGGATATCCGTATAATATTGTAAGACATAATTACAGTTGCAGTATTATTATTATGTATATGCAGTATTCCGGGAGTAGTAGTAGGTTCAAGGATAAGTGTATTAAATCCATGCTCTGAGGAACCAGATAAGATTGTCAATGAGGATCCATAAAAGGTTAGGGGCATGGTAGAATTGTACATAAACACTGTTACCTTATTAATGGTAATATTGTAGGTTTCCCCTGGAGTAAGATATACTGTTGTGAAATGAAAAGAATGGTTAATTGAATGAGCGAGTAAAAAGCTATCTGAGAAGAATAATACTATCCCTAAAATTAATAGCAATATACCAACTATTATCAGAATCTTGTTCATATTTTAACCAATATAGTCTAACCATAAAAAGTTTTTCAATATAACGTAGAAAAGGGAAGAATAAGAAACAATTCAAAATTAACCATTTATTACGTGTTTAAAATGAAAAGATGAGAGATGAATAAAATGGATAATAATTTGAATTTAGTTATAATCATGGCTTGCGTATCGTTAATCTCCTCATTAGTTGTGATACTTTCCCTCTCCGGAAGAGTTTTATTTTGAAGCATATCATATTCTCTATACTTGCATACCTCTTGTTGTTCGGTAATTAATCTTATACCGATGTGATCAACTTCAGTTTCACGGCTTAAATTCAAGGATCTATATTTGAGGAGGAAATAATAACTCATTATATTTTAAGCGCTTCAATCTTGATTAGTTGATTTCCTCCCTGCCTTGAAGAGCGAGGCTTTCCTCATTTTGTAATAGTGGTTCATTGAGCAGGTTAAGTGTTTCAAGACGACTGAGTCCACTGCAGTCATTTATATAGAAAATTAGAGGCCATGTGTCATATTCAATTCCCTAACGCCCTATATAAGTTAAACTTAACCTATACCTTAATAACGCCGTTATATTCGTACATAAGTTGATTGAGTAAGAATTTAAAAACTTATATCTGAAAATATTTTTATGAAGATTATAAGGGATCCAATACATGGATATATTGAAATAAGTGATAAAATTTTACAGATCATATCTACGGACATTTTCCAAAGGTTAAGGCATATCTCCCAAACGGGTCTTGCCTATCTCGTCTATCCTGGTATGAGACATACACGTTTTGAACATAGTTTAGGAGTAATGTATTTAGTTAAAGAATTCATTCGATATATTAAAATTAACTCAGAAGGAATAGAATCACTTGACTTCTTAGAAGATGATGAGTTCATAGACCTTGTTTCTGTAGCCGGACTATTACATGATATTGGGCACTTGCCATTTTCTCATACTTTTGAGAACGCCCTTTCCATTTCTAAGGAGGTATATGGTTTAGATGTTGAATATTATGGTAAGAAGACTCATGTCATACTTGGGAGTAGAGTCATAGATACTTATTTATCTCACATAATAGATAAATTGTTTAAAAACTTTAATTCCGTAAATTTTATACAAAGAGTTATCCTATCTACTCCGAAAACTAGAGAGGAAAAATTTGCATCATCAATAATTTCTAGTGCAATTGACGCCGATAGAAGTGATTATTTGCCAAGGGACTCTTATTTTGCAGGAGTGGGTTACGGTAATATAGATTTGGAGAGGCTCAAGAGATCCTTAATGTATGTTAACGACAGATTAGTTGCGATGAAAAAAGCAATTCCCGTAATTGAACAATTTTTATTATCCAGAATGTATATGTATCAGACAATATATTTTCACAGTGTTGTTGGGCTTTACAATGCTATCTTATCTCATGCGATATCAAGATTGATAGAAAAAGATTTGATACCTAAAATAGATCCGGAGAACTATATTGAACTAAATGACTTCTTAATCCTATCAAAAATTAGGGAAAGTGGTAAAGAGTTTTATGACGGTATAGTAAATAGAAGAGGATTTAAGAGAGTGAAGAAGGACGTTGTTGATAGTTGTTATAAGTTTTTTGAAGATAATAGAAAGGAGATCAATGAAGTCATGAGAGACTCTAAAGGGTTAATTTTGTATCATGATTTCTACGACGTGCCATATTCAGAGGATGAAATATTTGTATATCAAGATGATGAGATAAAACCATTAAGTAATGTATCAAATATAATCAGTTCTCTGAGGAGTATTAAAAAAGGTGTCATAGGCTATCACGAGAGCGTTGAAAATAAGCTAGAAAGAATAAACAATTTATTAAAGAACTGTTAGTTAATACTTATTATCTCATCCTTCTTTACCCTAATTTCCTTTAACCCATTATCCTTGATATATAATAATGAACCATTATCCTTAGGGATGACTGTTTTCTCATCAATAACTTTGATACTAGCTGGAGGTAATATGTATTCTTTTAATCCTATCACAGATCTGTTTTTCGGTAAAATTATTACTACCTCAGTCTCAAGTTCATTTAGACCTATTTTAAGCCTTCCCTTACCTAACTCTCCAGAAAATACCTTATAATACAACTCGTCTTTACTAATTTCCTCATAACTTTCTTCAACGTAACTAGTATTTAAGTTAAAGAACGCAATAGTCTTATACCCATTTACCCTTCCCACCAATTTTAAGAGAACCTTATCTTCTAATGGATTTTTAAATAATAGGTCCGCAGTAATAGTTGCTGGTTCTTCTACTCTAATGATTTCCCCGTCTGGTAATTGTACCTTTTTCAACAGTTCTATATTAGTTTTCTCTGGGTTTCTGTCTGTTATATAAATTGGACCTCCACTAAATATACGAGCTAGTAGATGAACCTTAGCGTATGGATCATAAGAGATAAACATATCGTAATCTGGGTAAGCTATTTGAGAAGTGATTAATGAGTTATAAGCATTGAATAATACATGAAGTTTTACTCCATCTTTCCAGAAAGGCACATAGTCGATAGAGTTCCTCATTAAGTTGCTGTAAAAATAGTTACAGAAGTTCTCAGCGGTCATTGACATACAGTTCAGAATATCGTTACCTAATGCCACTTGTAAGCCAGTTTGAATATTTTTACTAACTTTACTGATAGGTAAGTCGTCATATAACGCATGAATTATCCACTGGTTATCTACTTTAACGAAGTCGAAACCTTGGTTTACAAAATATGCTTCAAATTTTCTATAAAAATCTATAGCATCTTCCAAGGAATGTGGAGGTACGAAGGAATTAATGAATTTGCTGAAATAGCCTCTTAGCTTATTTTTCTTTAGAAAATCTTCCGTTAACCCTCCCCAATGCCCGTTGATCGTGTGCCATATTCCAACATATTGTATTCCTAGTTCTTTCTTTAGCAATTCTATCAATGGTTTAAATCCTCTTGGGAATTTATCGGGAGAAGGGTCTAAACTCTTAAGTGCTCTATCAGTATTCTGATCTTGCCATCCATCATCAATTATAACCCATTCTATCCTTATTCCTCTGTCAAGTATTCCCTTTACAGTCTTTATAATATTTTGCTCATTTAGGTCTTTGGTAAGGAATGCGTTCCAAGTACACCAACCGAGTCCTCTCAATATCTTAGGAGCCTGCTTTTCTTTTCTTAGTCTAAAAGTATTGATAATTTTTGAAGCGATTCTGAATGAAGAGCTTATAGCATCGTACGGATTCTCAGAAATTCCTATAGATAAAAAGTAACTTTTCTCAATCTTATCAGTATTATATCCAGTGTAAATTTTTACCTTACCGTTTTCACTAAGGTAAGACATTACGTAATTGTTTGAAAGCGTTAATATCCCATAAAATTTCTCATTACTCTTGACTAATGCAAATACTGTGAAATCTAGAATTTTTCCAAATACTGGATAAAGCCAACACGGATAAGTTCTAATGTAACTTTCGTGTTCTAAGCTCTTAACGCTCATTTTCAATTCTTTAGGTGGTTCAGTAATTGGTTCCATATCTATACCTAATTGATTATAATAAGTGAAAGCCTTGCCATAAGTTTCTGAGTAAATTTGGATTGAAGTGAAAGATAAAACCTCTTCAGGCTTCATATCCAGTTCAATTTCAAAGGGGAATTTTGATAACTTAATCAGTGATGTAGCCTCTATACTTAATAATTGTCCTTGATCGTAACTTTCGTTATATAATTTAACTAATCCTATATTTTCACAGTTTCCATCGCTGTTACACTTATATTTTCTTCCGTTCTCGTCATTTAGCCATATTATCATAACATCAAAAGTTAGTCTTACCTCTTAATATATTATTGGTTTCGATAATCACTAACCTGGTAATTAGAATGAGCCGACTTCCTCCTTACCCTTAAGGGTTAGACTTTCCTCATTTTGTTAAAAAAAAGAATTATTCCCTACATTTATAATTTTCGAAAACGCTATCCCTTATTGTGTATCCTAATCCGGGTCTATCTGGAACAACTAAGTGACCGTTATCTATTTCTATTTGTTCCTTGAAGATCTTGTCTCTTAGATCATTCTTCCTTAAATGCATCTCTATCCACTCTGTACCTAATGCTGAAGCTACGTGTAAATTAGCTATTAACGAAATTCCTCCTGCTGAATAGTGTGGTATTAAAGGATATCCCAGCACTTTAGCCATGTTTCCAATTTTCATCATCTCAGAGATTCCACCAGTCCACATCACATCTGTCTGGACTATATCTACTGCTCTTTTTCTCATTATCTCATAAAATTCCCACCGAGTGTATGCAGTTTCATAACCAGCTATAGGAACCTCTAAAGCATCAGCTAATCTAGCACTTAAATCTAAATAGTCGGTCTGTATAGGCTCCTCGAAGAACCAAATTCCTAATTTCTCCAGCTCTCTTCCCATTTTTAATGCTTCATCAAAAGTGTAAACGTTGTTAGCGTCTACAGCGATCTTTACATTATCTCCTACAACCTCCTTCACGCTCTTCAATCTCTCAAGGTCTTCCTCCATACTTTTTCCTCCTATCTTCACTTTGATTCCCTTAAATCCCATTTTCACGTAATACGCTTCCTCATCTTTTAATCTCTCTATATCTTTCTTCTCCGAATAGTATCCACCAGTAATATAGGCCTTTACTTTCTTTTTGTAACCCCCTAGCAACTTATAGATGGGCATCTTAGCTTTTACCCATAATATCCCATAGTGCTGTGTCAATTCCACTTATTCCCGCTATAGCTATTCCTCTTCTCCCAAATCTTAGCGTAGCTTTATACATTAGGTCCCATAAATACTCTATTAACTCCTCGTCTTGACTGATAAGGAGTGGCTTTAGCGTTTTTTCTATAAGAGTTTTTACTGCGTCTGAGCAACCATAAGCTAAAGACTCACCGTAACCTACATAACCATCTGAAGTTTCAATTTCTGTTACCACTATTTCCATAGGATGTTCCGCTAATGCTTTTA
>NZ_QIMI01000067.1:0-8977 GCF_007050195.1 Sulfolobus sp. B1
GATTTAGCTTTAATTATGTAGAGGGATAAAATATAGTAATAGTTTATTTATGGTTCTATATTTCTCGTCAATAAAATATAATAGTTTATTAAGGTATTAGAAAGAATTTAAC
This sequence comes from Sulfolobus sp. B1, assembly GCF_007050195.1. NCBI lineage: Archaea > Thermoproteati > Thermoproteota > Thermoprotei > Sulfolobales > Sulfolobaceae > Sulfolobus > Sulfolobus sp. B1. Next base: position 113 of record NZ_QIMI01000067.1, read on the forward strand.
AACTATATTTATTCCTCTAATACATATTATTAAATATGGAAGTAGCAACACTAGGTGGAGGGTGTTTCTGGTGTACTGAAGCTGTCTTTTTAAGGGTAAAAGGAGTAATTGACGTCAAGCCGGGGTACTCTGGAGGTAAGGTACCAAATCCGACTTACGAGGAAGTCTGCACAGGTGAGACTGGTCATGCGGAAGTAGTTCAAATAACTTTTGATCCCTCTGTTATTTCCTATAAGGAGATTTTGGAAATATTTTTTGCAATACACGACCCAACAACTCCAAATAGGCAAGGTAATGACGTAGGTCCTCAATATAGGTCAATCATCCTTTACCATAACGAGGAACAGAAGAAGATAGCTGAAGAAGTAATAAAGGAGGTGGAAAAGGAATTAGGTAAGAAAGTTGTCACAGAGTTAGTACCATTCGAAGTTTTTTACGAGGCTGAAGAGTATCATCATAAATTTTATGAGAGGCATAGATATTATCCCTATTGCACTTTAGTCATCAGCCCTAAGATCAAGAAGTTCATGAAATATTTCCCCGATAAAGTAGATTTAGAGAAGATCTCGAGTAAAGCGTAAACAGTTAAACTATCTTAAAAGTTTTTACACCTTCTTCATCAATAATTACATATCCCTTATCATTGTATATGTTGTTAGTAACATCTGACATAGTACCTGCATTTACACATTTTACACTTTTGAAGTGAACTAAAGCATGAGAATGACCTAATATTAAAACGTCCCTAAAGTCGTGGAGAACAAGTCTAAACATTAAGCAAAATAGTAATGGAGGGAGTTTTTGGTTTATTTTCTTTAATAACTTAGCTAAAGAATACTCTTGCTTTTCATTAAAGTATTGATGACCGTGAAGAAGAATATAAGATTTCCCATATGTCTTTATTTTTATGACGTCAAAATCACCTTTTAACTTATCCTCATCTCCCCTAACGTAAATTATGTTCCTCTTCATTTTTAACTTAGATATGAACTCCCTATAACTCTCCTCCCATCCTTCAGTAATTATGTCTCCGAGAAGTATTATTAATGAAGGTTTCTCACTATCTATTACCTTATTTATCTCATCTATGTTACATTTAGGGTAATGAATGTCAGAGAGAACTAGTATCTTACCATTCCACTCAAAGGATATCTCCCTCATGTTTTTGAGACTGTTTTTATAAGCTAATAAATCTTCATTTACTGAAAAACATTCTTGATAAATTATAATTTACGTAAGACATATATATTTGTAAAATATAGTTAAAAACATGGAATACTCGGAAATAGTTAAAGAGTTAGAACGTCTGGTTAAAATTCCCACATATTACGTTTTAGGAAAGTTAAAAGACAACCTAGTGTTTTACTCTACCACACAAGGAGAAACTAATATCTCAGCCTTAATTGACGGAAAGATAATCAGATTAACTAAGGAACCGATAGCTATGCCTTCTACACCAAAGGCTAATCTAGATTTCTTACCCTTTACTAGGGATGTGGAAAGAGGAAAAGAGGTTCACTCAGTTTATATATGCAATTTAAAAGGAGAGGAATACGAGTTAACCTCTCCCAAGGTTAGAATAATGGGTTTAGCTTATGATGATAAAACTATAGCGTTTGTAGGCTCTTCAAACGATGGAGCATTTCTTTATGCAGTTGAAGGAGGAAAATTAAGTAGATTATCCCAAGTGCCTCCCTTCTCTTTCGTGACCGATGTAGAAAATGGTTTAATCACTGGAGTAGTGCAAGTTAATCCTAAATCTCAAGAGTTCTTCATAGCTAATCTTAATGGAGAGTTTAAGATACTAACACCTAAAAAAGATAGTGTTAATGTCTCATATCGTATAAAGGGGGACAAAATATATATTTCAAGTGATTACGAGAATCCAGGCGAATCATATTGGGTATACACTTACGACATTAACTCTAATTCTTACGAGAGGGTTAATTTCCCAGAAAAGGATATATATGAGTACAAACCCGTAGAGATATTTTATGATCCGGATGACAACTTAATAATTGGTAAGAGGGATGGTAGGTCTAAGTTATTTTTAAACGGCAAGCTAGTAGACACTCCTCACGGAACTATAAGTGGAGCAACTAAAATAGGAGATTATATATACTTCTCACATTCGTCTTTAGTTTCCCCATATAAGGTGTATAGAGTAAACATTAAGGGAGAAAGAGAGGTAGTAGTTGGCAATGAGCTAGAGTTAAATTTAGGTGAAGTTGAGTATATTAAAATAAAGAGTGAGGTTGAAGTACCTACATGGATAATTAAATCTAATAGGGGAAGAGTTCCGGGGATAGGAATTGTTTATGTTCACGGTGGTCCTTGGAGTGATGTTGATGACAGTTGGAATTTATTAATTTGTGTATTACTTGACAGAAAGTATAGCATAACGTTATTAATTCTGAACATAAATCTAATCCAATCTATTTATATCTAAAAACTTGATACTATCTTTAGACGAGATATATGTCATAAATAACTTTTACAATAATTAAAGTCATTCAGCTCTTTTCCTTAGGCAAAAAGTCTTAATTATATTTATGATAATAACTCCTTATCGTGAATAGAGATATAGGTAAAAACGCGGAGAGGGAACTAGTCTCGCTTTTAAAAGAAAACGGATTTAAAGCGGTGAGAATTCCTACTTCTAATTCATCTCATAATCCATTGCCTGATGTCTTTGCGACGAAAGAAAACACTTTGCTGGCGATAGAGTGTAAAAGTACTTGGGAAGAAAAAGTCAAAGTAAGGAGTATTCAAGTTGAGAAGTTATTTGAATTTCTATCAATGTTCACAATGGAAGGTATACCTCTTATAGCCGTGAAATTTAAGAAGTTTCATCAGTGGAGAGTAGTTGTCTTAACTAAGATAGAGGATATATTAGTAAGCTCTGACAATTCTGTGCCTATAGATGAGTTCTTGCTCAATAAAGTTAACAGAAGAGAGGAAGTCTTAATTTAATTTTTCTCCTTGCTAATCATTTCGAGAAGCTCAGTATAGATAAAACCTATTATAATCCAACCTAAGAAAACATAGTTTATTATAGGACTACTCTCCTGCATGGAAAATACTAGTATAGCTCCGGACAGTATAGCTGATAGTAGGGCTAAAGTTACACTTCCTTTTCTCTTCCATAACTTCTTAACCGATATTCTGAATAATGAAAAACTAGCTGAGATTGATATTGTCAAGTAACTTAATACTGTTAATCCTCCTAAAAATAGGAAAGTATCGTAGATTCCGTAAAAATGGATGAACAAGAAGAGAAATATGGAATATGTTATTAACGAGAAGATTTCCGCATTAAATGGTCTATTATTACTAAATGCCGAGAATATTAATGGTAAGAATTTTTTAATGGACATTGCGTAAACTATTCTGGACATAGAGATTATGTAAGCTATACCACCTAAGATTCCACCATTTAAGGCAGAGAAAATAAGGTATGGAAAAATAAAGCCTACATTGTGTTTTAACACTCCTATTAGGTCTGTTCCATAGGGTGACACAGCGTAAAACAGTAACGCAGAGAGTAATCCGCCTAATAATATTACTAAAACTGTAATTAAACCTACCATCCTCCTAGCATTCCTTATCTCCTCGGACATGGGATTTAAGTTACCGTATCCAATGGGCATTCCAATAGCGTAGAGTATTACAAGGAATGGTTGCAATGGCATGCTTAAAACTGAGGCTAGGTGTTGCGATTTAGCTAATAATACAACGGAGCTGATGATTATTGCTAATATTTCTGCTATTGAGATAAACTCTGCGTACTTGGTCGATACTTCCAGTCCTCTTATTATTAGTGAAGCTGACACTGCAATTATTATGAGAGTAAAGATATCGTAAGTGAGGAACTGCATTTTTATATAACTAGAAATGATATATATTGATCCGGCTAGTAAAGTTCCTCCGTACGAGAAAGCATAAAGTATGAAAACCCAACCTGTTATTAACCCTAATCTTTCTGTTAGTGAGTAGAAGGCATATGTAAAGTAGCCTCCTTGTTGGGCGAACTTCAAGGATAATTTATATATTACTAATCCGTTTATCAGAACTATTACAGTGCCAATTATAGTTGCAATTGTTAGAAAATTCCCTCCGATCTGTAGCCCAATAGTTCCAAAGGTTATTATAGATGTAAATGGAGCTTGTCCACCAAAGGATAATGAAAATGCTTCAAAGGTTGAAAGTTTCTTTCTGTTCACTAGGTCTAAATGATTCAGTGAGAATTATAAAATTAATATGCTTGGCGTATAAAGAGATGAGAGAATGCTTACCTCCTCCCACACTAAAGAGCGAGGTATCTCTCCTTTTATCATATTATAAAAGATAAAAAGACAATTGCAAAGTAAATTGTGACTAGGGCAATGGATTCGGATAACTTTAGCTTCTTATCAAATAATATGTACAAGGCTATAACGTTGGCTACTATCATTGACAATATTTCTGGCAAAGAAGAGTAAATTGGATACTCGGTAAAAATTCCTACTATTCCTAGCAGTATGGTAGAATTCTCTATCTTACTACCTACAAAGCTAAGAATAGATAGTGATCCACCAGTCTTAGACATTTGTACTAATCTTATTGCAGATATTTTTTCCTCTAACTCACCGGCTATAGGAGAGATCACTAAAGAAAGCCATACTGCTGGGACGTTGAATAAGCTAGAAATCGTATTGATGTATTCAATGAAGGGTTGAGATAATAGGATAAGAAGTAATCCTCCTATGATCATGAACATAACTGATTTCCTTATGCCTAATCCATTTTTTTCTTCATGCCTCTCACCTCTAAATTTTCTTATCCTGTAAGCCACGTAGCAAGCGTAAATTAGGAATAGGAGTACTCCGGTTATAATGTTTAAAGTCCCGTAAATTGTGATCCCAGCAATCACTAAGGTGGTAAGGAGGAGAAACTTGTTTTCTACCTCATACTCTGCATTAATAGATAAGTCACTTTTCCACCTCAGCTTATACAGAATTCCTACGAGTCCTATTCCGAAAGTAAATAGTAAAACATTTCCGCCTAAAGCTGAACCAAAAGCTATATCGAAGTCACCTTTTAGTGAGGCTATGAGCACAAATATTGTCTCCGGTAAAGCAGTGAGGATTCCGAGTATTATTCCTCCAGAAATGCCTTGTCCTAAAAAGTCCTCTAACTCATCCGCGCCCTTGGCTAGCAATTCGGCTGAAATAAAAATTCCTATAAAGATGCCTATGAACTTAAGCCAGAAGAATATCAACCTAATGGAAAAATCTACTTTAATCCTATAAAGCTTTAATTATTATTTTGTTTTTGTTGAACAGTCAATTGTGTCCTATACTCCTTTCCTCTTAATGCTGATAAAACTAGTCCAACAGCTAATATACCTACTGAAACGTAAAATGCTGACCTTAAGCCTATTAGAAATGAACTAGCTACTCCACCTATTAAATTGGTCGTCCCTAAGAAAACCTCAAATGCTACATATCTAGGCACTGTTATAGAGGCTATGCTAATAGCTATTGTGTAACTAAGTAATGTTCCTATATTTGATAATGTTCTAGCTATGCCAGAGGCTCCACCATAAAAACCTCTTGGTGCATTAGCCATAATTGCACTGTTATTTGCTGGGAAAAATAACGATGATCCTAAACCGCCTATTGTAGAGGCTATGATTATGAAGTAAAGTGGAGTAGTTAAGGTTAAGAATTTTACATATAACAACACTGCTGATATCATTAACGCTAACCCAATAGTAGCTGGGATTCTAGCTCCTATTTTATCTGACAATCTACCAGTGAAAGGTGCAACTAAGCTAGCCAATACATAACCTGGTACTAAAAGCAAAGAGGCACTAAACGGAGATAGACCTCTAATACCTTGTAAATACATAATAATTATGAAAGCTGTTGCTAAGTAGCCAGTAGTTTGCATAAAAGATGACATAAGAGAGTAAGTGAATACTCTATTAGCTTTAAACGCTCCAAAATCTATTATGGGGAATTCCTGTTTTCTTTCAATCAATCCAAATATTCCCAACAAAACTATACCACCTAAGATCATGTATATGTTTAATGGTCTGACACCCTCCCCAGCTATATCAGCACTCCCATATGCTATCAAAGACAAAGAGGCTAACAAGCTTAACATTCCTCCTATATCAAGCTTAACCTTTCTCCTCTCAAAGCTCTTTATGTACCTTAACCCAAGGATTATAGCAATTATACCTATTGGCACGTTAATATAGAAAATATAACGCCAACCTATGAATGTTGTGATAAAACCACCTAATACTATTCCTAGTGTAGCCCCAGCATTCCAACCAATTGATGTGTAGCCATAAGCTCTCCCCCTTTGATTTGGGGGAAATATATCGGCAACTATAGCCCCGGAATTCGCTTGCATCATTGCTGCTCCTAGCCCTTGAACTCCTCTAAAGCCTACCAAGAATAAGGCACTAGGCGATGCTCCACACAAAGCGGAGCCTATTGTAAATATTGCGAATCCTAAATTATATAAACGAGATCTTCCATAAATGTCACCAATTCTTCCTAGTTGTGTAGTAAATACGGCTATTACTAGCAAATAAAGAATGATAACCCAAATGATCGTGTATAGATCAGTATGTAACTCTTGAGCAATTGATGGAATAGCCAGTATAACGATCGTAGTATCAACAGCCGACATTAGAGTTCCCAAGACTACTACAAATAATGCTAGATTCCTTGCCTCCATAATAAAATGTTAATTATTTAACTATTTAATCCTTTTGTTATGAGAAGTTTAACGGCGTTTTATAGCCAGAAGGTACACCTTTATAAGAATTATATGTTGTTGAAAGACAGTTCATTCAAGGTCGAAGTTAATCCAAGAAATGCTGATGTCTCTTATACAAATGATTCCTAATATTAGTAATTAATACGATCTAAATATATTTTTGTCGAAATATCTTTTGATTTTACCTTTACTCTAGACTCTTCCCACGTAAATGTTTAGAGCTTATTCTAGCTAAATAATAGTATAATTGAATAATTCCTAACTGTCTCATTTTTTTAAGTAATTAGTGAAGATAGATTGAGTAATAATGTATTATACTTTATTTCTCTATTAACAATTCTTAGTCCATGAGAAGTAGTGGGTTTCTTAAGACGTGTTTAAGTCCCACGTTTTTTATTGAATTTAGGGAGAGTTGAGGGCTTTTCTCAGCTGAAAATTCTGTTACGTTAATTTGCCAAGTTAACCTCCAGTTAACTCGACAAAATATTACTTAGAGTTTTAATCCCGTTTATTCCAGTAGAAATAATTGTCCTTCTAATCGTTACATAGATTGAAAGTAATATCTTCCATCAGTATTCCCAAATGAATTGGATTAAAGGATATAGCTCCAAGACTCATGAAAACTTTAGAAATATTTTCACAGAATAAAAAAGAGGATCTTCTCCATGATCGATTAAGGTATCATAGATATCTTAAAGTTAGATGAAAGGTCAAAACATATTTATTCGTCATTTCTTATTATAGAGTCAATGAAGGTATACGAAATTCCTTTGAGGTTTGTGAAAGCGTTTTTGATCGTTACTGATAATGGTTCAATCCTCGTCGACTGTGGAATTCAAGGTAGTGGAGAGAGAATTATAAATGCTATAACTAAGATCAATAAGAAATTAGAAGAAGTGAAATATGTAGTGTTTACGCATTCTCATGGAGATCATATAGGAGGTGCTTATGAAGTAAGGAAAGTATTGGATAGAGCTAAGTTTGGTATTGATAAGAACGGTGTAAAGTATTTAGAACGAGGTGAAATCAGAGAACCAGTACTACACTCCTTAATCATGAAGACTTTTTTTGCCATAGGAAAACCGTTTCTCTTTAAGAAACTTAATCCAGTTAGAGTTGACTTTGAGCTCAATGAGGGGGAGCTAGTAGATGGTGTGGAAATAATTAAAACACCAGGTCATACTGACGATTCAGTGTCAATATATCTTCCATCAATTAATTCGGTTATTGTAGGTGATCTGTTACAAGGTACTAAAGAAGGATTGAAATACCCTTCAATATATGAGGATTTCAATGAATTACAGAAAAGCGTAGAAAAGATAAAGTCCCTCAAGCCATCTATGGTTTACGTCTCTCATGGTATAAGTTCCTCCAAATTCCTTGTGTAAAGTCTTAAAACGTTTCAAAGACGCAGAGAGTAAACCTTTTATGTTTACAGTTAAAGTAAATCTTATGAGTGAAGTAATATCAATAAGGGTTAGTAGGAAGCTTAAGAAGGATCTAGAAGAGCTAAACATAAACTACTCTGAGCTGGTAAGGCAATACTTAGAACGAGTAGTCAGGGAAGAGAAGATGAAAAGGCTTTTACAAAACGCTGACAAAATTAGAGAAGAGTTAAGCAATAAGAGTTTTATACCCTCCTATGAGTTAGTAAGGCAAGACAGAGATGAGGATAGTCGTTGATACGTCTGCTTTAGTAGCATTATATATACCTGAAAAGTTAAGTAAATACATCAGAGAGGAAATGGAAAAGAACGAAGAATACCACTTCTTGGATCTCATATACTATGAATTCACTAATGTTATAAGAAAGAGAGTTGCTAGAGGAGAAATAAGTAATGATAAGGCAATGGAGATTCTAAAAAATGGATACGAGTTAATATCTAATTCTACAGTTCATGAGGGTAAAGAAGTTATCATGGAAGCATATGAGATGGGATTAAAATATAGTATAACAGTTTATGATGCTTCTCTAATAGCCTTAGCTAATAAGATAAATGGGAAGATCCTCACTACAGATTTAAAGTTGTTGAATTCTCTTAAAAATACTCAATTATATAGTCTATTTCTAGTGGGTGATGGGGTATC
>NZ_QIMI01000068.1:0-8915 GCF_007050195.1 Sulfolobus sp. B1
TATTCAACGACTACATTATCTTTAGCTTCAAGCTCATGATAACCAGACACTTTACGTATTCTAGGATGCTTACCCTTCTTAGGGTTCTTTAACCAACTTTTGTATATTGCTATAGCATCCCTATAACAATCTTGAACAAGCTTAGGGTAAACTTTTCCTTTAAAACTTGATAAGTTCCCTTATGAACTTCCTTAACTAGGTTCTTTTCCAGTTTACTTTCCCCTTAACCAATCAAGTACATATCTTAAACCCCTCTCAGAGGCGAGATTGACTAGGGGAGTGGTGGGGGAGTCATAAGGCTAGCAGTAGCTCCGATTCCTAATCCACCCTTCTTACTAGCTTCCCTACTCACAAAAAGAAGAGAAAAAAGGAGTTTAAATGCCTTACTATCCCCGCCCTTAAAGGTGAGGCTTTCCTCATTTTGTAGCTATGGTCAACGCCAACCAGTTGATAACCACAATGATGATCGATACCAATGATCCCAATACCGTGTTTTTTTACCCTTCCATCTCATTCATATTATGATATCACATAGAATATGACTTGTCCCTAAATTCGAATTTATTTCTCAATCTAATTTATCCTTGAATAATTATAGACTATATTCGTCATAGAGAATTATCATAAAGGTTTATTAATTAACTAAACTTACTATAGTTTGCCATGAAACATAGTTATAGTTTAGTTAAGGGTTTATCATCAACACAAATAGCCATAATTGTTGCTGTAGTAGTAATAATTGTAGTTATTGGGGCAGTAGCAGGAGTACTACTAACAAGAAAACCAACAACAACAGTAGTAACAACAACAGTAACAAGCACAATAACAACAAGCACAACAACACCAGTAGTGACAACAAGCACAACAGGACCAATAGTATTCTACACATGGTGGGCAACAGAAGGAAAAATAGCCCTACAACACTTAGTACCAGCATTTGAGAATACAACTAATATTCAAGTACAACCCTATGTCGTGCCTGGAGCTGGTGGGACAAACGCTAAATACGCAATATTAGCTCTAATAGAGGCTGGAAAACCACCAGCACTCTTCCAGACACAGTTTGGTCCAAACACAATTAGTTATGCTGAGGCCGCGCCTAACGGTATAAACTCATTTGTAAATATTACACCTTATGTGCAGAAGTGGGGACTATTGAACAATACTATTTACGAGGTATTTCAGGTTGGTACTTATAATGGAACTATGCTCTCTGTCCCTATTGATGTTGAACCTGATGGTTTTCTATTCATTAATGCTCAATTATTAAGGGAGTATAATTTACCATTCCCATACAACTTTAGCACACTAATCTACGATACTGTACAGTTGGCAAACCATGGAATCCATCCATGGATAATACCAGGTGGTGATGGTGGATGGGATCAATTTGAATTGTGGTCAGCAATATTCTTATCATTGGCAGGGCCAAAGCTATATAACGAAATGACGTATGGAACTATAAACTTGGATAACGCTACAGTTCAAAAACTAATAAATGAGACTAATTATTGGTTCTTGAACTTCACATCCTACGATTACCCAGGATGGCAATCGATGACGTGGACGCAAGGGTTAACACTACTAATTCAAGGAAAAGCAGCTTTTCAAGTTAATGGTATATGGGTTACTGCATACGCATATGATTTTCTAAACACTACAGCATATCCCCCATTGCCGCAATACATTAATAACTCAAGCGTAGTGTTCATAGAATCACCATTCCCTGGAACACAGAACTATTATATGTTAGCAGTAGGATCAGTAGGCATACCAGTAGGTCCTCAAGAACAACAAGCTTTGCAACTAGCCCACTTCTGGACGTCATATCAAGGAATGGAAATATGGAGTAAGTGGAAAGGATTAACGTATTACAAAAACGCTACTGACTACTTTAACACTCCTGCACAATGGTATGAGTACCAACTATTGCTAAATGATTCTGGCCATCCGCAAGATTTCGTTTATTCCTTACCGAATGGAGGTGTATTCGCTGATGTTTTCGCACAAATCAACTCTGGATTACTAACACTACAACAAGTCGGTAATGCAGGTTTATCAGCTTGGAACTCAACACTAGTCTCAGCAATGCAAGAAGAGGAGAGTGAATGGCTAGCAGCAGCAAAACTAGGCTTAGGATACTTAGGATTTCCAAACCATCCATTTGCAAACTATTATCCACCATGGGTAACGAATCCAGCAGCATATGGGTTAAAGAGTAGTAAAAGTGATAACAACAACAGCTTCATGTGGATACCATTAATGTTAGTTCTGTTAGGATCAGTTACTTTAGTAAGTGATGTGTCGACAAGTAAAGGGTATTTCAAAAGACTTTTTAAAATCTTGCGAATTAATTCATGAATAAATTCAGAAATTTAACATTTTTTCTAAATTCAAATCTTTTTTGGCTTTATGCTATTTAAGAATTGGAAATTTTACAATCTTTCTCTCTTTAAGTTTAGTTAATATCTATCCTTATATCACTATTTTTATGATTATATAAACGTATTTGCCACTGATTTAAGTAATCTAAACAAATACGAAAGGTGTACTTAAGATCACAGAAATATATTGAACTATTTACTATATGTTCATGAAATAGATAAAGTACAAATGAAGAGAAGTAGAGATTAGAGAATTTTTATGTTAAAGACTCTTAACAGAATTAGTCAAATAAAGTTTCTATCTATGACGTTTAGAGATATATGATGAAGTAAAACTATGTTTGATTATATTTTAAAAATGAAATCAAGTTAAATTTTTGAATTAGAAGGAATATTTTTATTTATTTAAGGAAAGAATATACATGAAACTCAATTGCAATACAATCATAAGGTGTTCATTATATGTCAGAAGTTAAGAGAGATATAGAAAACTTAGGTAAGATAGGTAAGGATCCTAAAGGTGGTGTTTCAAGACCTGCGTTATCAGAAGCTGATATACAAGCTAGATTATACGTGATCGAGAAAATGAAAGAAACTGGACTCAAAGTTTACGTAGATATGGGTGGAAATATCATAGGAATTAGGGAAGGTGAGCTAAAGGAACCTTTCATATCAACTGGATCTCACGTAGATAGTGTCTTAAATGGAGGAATGTTTGACGGTGTTTTAGGAGTTGTCGGAGGTATACAAGTTATTAGAGAGTTTGTTGAAGATCATATTAAGACTAAATTCCCCACAGCAGTAATAGTATTTACCGATGAGGAAGGAAACTCTTTTACACCCTTTGCTGGAAGTAAATACTTTGCTGGGTTGATAAAGAAGGAGGAATTACACTCACTAAAGGGAAAGTATGAGAATATAAATTTTGCTGATGCCTTCAAACGTTTCTTAAATAATTTACCAAAAGATGTGAAAGTAATAGAGAAATTTCCGTATAAAATAATAAATCATTTTGAACTTCATATTGAACAAGGTCCAATACTAGAGAATGAAGGAAAACAAATAGGTATTGTAACGGGCATAGTTGGAATTTTAAGAATATGGATAGAACTTATAGGTAAGCAATCCCATGCGGGGACCACACCTATGAGTATGAGAAGTGATCCAATGATACCTGCTTCCGCAATAATTAAAAATGTAAGGGATAGCGTGTTAAAGTATAAGGATATGGTAGGCACTGTAGGTTATATTGATGTTTTCCCAAATGTGGTTAATGTAATTCCGGGTAGAGTAAATTTAGGGGTGGATATAAGGTCATTAGAGATTAAAGATTTAGACAAGATTAAGGATGAAATTATTGCTCATACTATGATTGAATCGGAAAGAGAGAAAGTTAAAGTTAATTTTACGTCTTATATTGAGGAACCGGCTCTATGTTCAAGTGAGAATATTTTTGCAATTAAGAGGGCTGTAGAAGAATTAGGCTATACATTTATGGATATGCCTAGTAGGGCAGGTCACGATTCTCAAATTATGGCTAAAATATCAAAGATTGGAATGATATTTGTACCCAGCAAGGGAGGGATTAGTCACGCTCCAGAAGAATGGACAGATTGGGAAGATATTCAAAGAGGTGTTAAGGTACTAAAGTATAGCATACTAAATATAATGAAAGGTTAATATTTTAAAAATCACTTTCATACTTTTTTCATTACAAGTAGGAATATTAACGTTAGTGGAATACATTTCAACTGGGCATAAGGCTAATAATGATATCTTGAAAAATTGAACTCAGATTGTCAAGACTGAGTCGTATTGCGGATTTTTAATAATTTATATTTCGATGACCGGTAGTATATAGTAAATTAAATTTAAATAATATATATCAACAAAAATGGTATAAATCAAGAAAAAGTAGTATCCTATCTGTATCGCTTATTTATAATTGATATAGTTTTCAAAATATCTTAAAATTGGCTATCATTAGCTAATTTTTATAAATTGCTTACCGTTCTTGTCTAAGACTTCTTTAAATGCTTCGTTAGCACTTTCTAGTTCGTATATTTTCCACGTCTTTACCTTTAATTTTTTATAATATTTAATCACCTGCTTAAATTCATGTAAACTACCTATTCTAGTACTTATTAGTGAGATCTCTCTTCCATATATTAATGGTAAAGGACCTAAAGTAACTTGAAGACTCTTATATCCTCCAAAGAAAACTAATTTTCCATTAGGTCCTAAAACTTCTATACTTTTATCCCAAACGTCAACACCAAGGGGATTAATAGATACTTCAGCCATTCTTCCATTAGTAGTCTTCTTCACGAGTTCAACTACCTCATCTGGTCTTACTACGTAATCAGCTCCAAATTCCTTAAGCCACTCCTTGTTTTGTGGATCTCTGGTGACAGCAACTACGTTTGCTCCTAACATTTTCGCAAATTGAACTGCAAACATTCCTACATTACCGGAAGCTCCGAAAACTACTACGGTATCTCCTAGTTTTACATTCGCCTTATTTAAGGCATGGTATGCAGTGGTAACTGAATGAGATAAACTAGTCGCTAACCCCCAATCCATATCGTCTGGAATGGGGAAAACATTAGTTTCGGGGACAATGGTATATTCAGCATATCCACCATTACTATTAATGCCTATATGTCCTACTTTTCTACATATTTGAGTGCTCCCTTGACTACACATATCACAAGTCCCATCAAATAATACCTCATATACAGCTACTCTATCTCCTTCCCTTATACCCTTAACGTGATCACCAACTCTTTCTACAAATCCAGAAAACTCAATGCCCAAAATGTGGGGCATAGGAGTTAAGGGAGGAGGGCTCTTCAAAGTGAATAAGGAATAAGGAAGATTGTTAACGATTAAGTATTCTAAATTAGTTATTCCCGCGAGTTTAACTTTTACTAATACTTCATGAGAATTTGGTTCTGGTGTCTTAACCTCTTCTAATCTTAAATTCTCAACTCCTGGACCGTGATATACTAATGCTTTCATCTTGATATTAGATTGTACTTCCTTACTTAAAAACTTTGTCAATGTCGCCTTAATTAATTTAGAAATATTATATAATGTAAAAAGAATAATATAGAAAATATTAAGGTGAAAATGAGGTTATTTTCCTAACAGTTTAGTCATATATTTACATTCAGCTTTTGCCTAATTATTTCCTTTAATTCGGTTTCTATTTTATTAGGAGGTATTGGTGTACCTTCAAATACTAATTCTCTTAAATGACCCCATGTAGTTAACCAATTAGTGTCCTCTTTAATATCCCATACTAACGGTTCCCAGTCCGGCACGAAATTCCAGTACCCTCCATGAGTTACTTCTATTATGTTACCTCCTGGTTCTCTAACGTAAGTTGAAATAGTATCCCCAGATACGGGATGTCTTAATGGACCCCCTATTACTTCAAGGCCATATTCTGTGTAAATATCTGCTGCTGTAAGAACATCAGTAACGTATTCGACAAAGTAAGTCAAGTGACTTAATCTACCTGGTATACCATGAGAATCCAAGGCAACAGCAATATCATGAGATGAACCACAAACGGTCATAAAGTAGGCTAAAGGCTTATTTCCATCCTTAACGTACTCGTTAACCTTAAATCCTAGAGATTTTAGGAGATTTACTGAATTAAGTAAAGACTCCTCATTATGTGCAAACACAAGTGTGTGAGATAAATCCTTTGCTTTTATACCATTTAATGGTTTCTTTCCTCTTACCTTAATCGCAGTTGTCCTTAATTCCCCTATTGGTCTAGAGATCTTCATATCCCAAACTATTTTCCCTATTTGTCCGGAAGGTAAGATAAATCTAAATCCTTTACCTACTCCGAGATCTGGTTCTCCCTCATCCCATCCTAAGCCTAATCCCTTAGACTCAATTATTTTAGCTGCTTTATATAAATCGTCTTCACTATCAGCCCTCCAAGTAATTTCTTTTATACCGTTAGTTTCACTCTCGGTTAACTTAAGACTATATGTATACCACTCTTGCCATCCCTTAAAGTACACGGACCTTCCCTTTCTCGCTACCTCATAAAGACCTAGTACGTCTTTGAAGAACCAAATACTTTCATCTAACTTTGGGGTTAATATCTCAATACTAACGAGTTGACTTAATAGTCTATTAGTCAAGGTTCGATTACCTACTACCTTTTTGATTTTTAAATTTAAAAATCTTTCTTGTGAATTCAAAGAGTTCTTTTATTAAAAGTTGGGCAATTTCATTTACGTCCATAAAAAATCTAAATATTAGATTTTGAGTGCGTCATTTATCATTTTTAACCATCTAGTTATTTCCACGGAAAGTTCATGATTGTTAGCCTATTTGATTTACATTATAAGAGTATTTAAGGTATTATTTACATAAATTAGATTGACACAATAAATAATTACGACCATGAATTATTGTTAAAACTCTAAAAAAGCTTTATAAACGTTTGAAACTACATTACTTTAATGGTTAAACTATTAACATTTTCCTCTAAGCAAAATGAGATAAGAAGAGTTGGTGCATATAAGGATGGGAAGGTAATCGATTTGGTAGAGGCTTATAGATTAATATACGAGGCTAAACCTCCGATCTGGTTTTATAATATGAAGGAATTAATCGAGGGCGGAGATCCTGCTATACAATTAGTAAAAAAGGTATTAGAGGATTTAAATGAGCTTAACGTAGACGAAAAGAAAGAGGTAATTTTTGAACCTAATAGTATATTATATCATCCTCCAATAGAAAACCCCGAAAAGATATTTCTATTAGCTGCTAACTATAAGGCTCATGCTCAAGAAACTAATTATAGCCCACCAAAAGAACCTTACATATTTACGAAGTTCAACAACACTTTAATTGGAAACAATCTACCGGTAATAATCCCCAAGTCATCTGAAAAGGTTGATTACGAGATTGAGTTAGCAGTAATCATTGGGAAAAAGGGTAAATACATTAATAGAAGAGATGCTATGAAATACGTATTTGGTTATACAATTGCAAATGATATAAGCTTTAGAGATAAACAATTTCCTACAGAACCCCCTTATGGTATGAGATGGGTTCACGGCAAAGGAATGGATGGAGCTTTTCCATTAGGTCCGTGGATAGTTACAAGTGATGAACTAGAGAACGTATATAATTCTAGGTTAACGCTAAAAGTTAATGGGGAAATAAGGCAAGACGCTTACGCTGAAGATATGATATTTAAAATTGACGAATTGATAGAGTACCTATCTGACGGAATAACTTTAAGCCCAGGGGATATAATATCTACCGGCACACCTTCTGGAGTAGCTTTAGCTAGTGGAAAGTATTTAAAAGAAGGGGATATGATAGAGGCTGAAATAAGTACTATAGGGGTGTTAAGAAATCCTGTAACGAGGGAAAAATAGTAGAATAATATATAAAAAGTTATCAAATTTTTGCGTTATACTAGTTAAGAGTTTTTACCTTTAGGAGATTATCTCAAAATCTATTAGCCTTAGATTTATGATAATAATGCCATATAGTAAAGTAAGTTATAACTATAAATTACCATTTACCTCCTTACGTACTAAAGAGAGTTCCTTTATGATTCATAGGGTTGTTATTTACCTTCATCACTTCATAGCAAGTTCTCCAGCCCTCTCTATTCATTCGGTATCTGACTTCCTCCCCGCCCTAAGAGGCTAGGTTGTCCTCATTGTGTCGCTATGTTAGGTTTTTAGCCGAATTATCCCTTGTATTTTTTCAAGTAAGATCCTCTATCTCTCCTTGAGATCTAAAAACATGTGTGCATATAAAGGTTTAACTTCCCTTATTCGTGTTTTCCCCTTCATTTTACAGTCTTAGACTTAAAAAACCTTGATAATTCCTAGAAGGACCAAAAACTTTGACCTTGATTTTTTCTTAATAGACCTAAAAAATAGGACAATGAGGAATTAGTACGATTACAGCGACTCAGCACTAAGATAAAAAAGGTTCTTTATTCTAAATTTTTAGGTTAAAAAGTTTCTTTGCATTTTCATAAAATACCTTTTCTTTTTCAGTAATCGTATCCTCTATATACTTTAGGAAATCAAGTGGTCTAGATACAAAAAATGGATGATCTGTTCCAAATACAATGTGATCACTTCCAACGGTTTTATACAGAAAATCTAAAGAGTCTCTAGTATACATTATAGTATCATAATAAACGTATTTCAACAGATCTTTTTTGATCGTAACCTGATCGTTAGAAAGTAAATCTATTCTCCCAATCTGGTACGGGACAAATCCTCCTCCATGAGGTATAACAATCTTTAAATTGTATTCTCTTAACTTATTTGAGATCGCTAATCTTGTTATTGTATATGTAGTTTCAAATGGAAAACTAACTATTGGAGCCATTAGTTCCTCTTTCAGAATTTTATCCAATGGCAATGTTCCAGGGTGCAAAAATACTGGTCTATCCAGTTTAGAAATCCTCTCTAGTAAAGTGTCTGGTTATCATGAGCTTGAAGCTAAAGATAATGTAGTCGTTGAATA
>NZ_QIMI01000069.1:0-8789 GCF_007050195.1 Sulfolobus sp. B1
CGTGGTATACTTATCCTATTTTAAGGGGTTATTAATATGTGATGTATCTGCCCCGGGATTATCGTGGAGTGAAGAGTTAAAAGCTTATATCGGTCCTGCAAGTAAATATAGAGATTTAATTTTCTATTTCAAAAGATCTAACGTTGAGGTTCAAGATAAGGTACTGGATTTGTTACCATTTCCGATAATAGATGATAAGATACAGTTAAGGAAATATCAAGAAGATGCCTTACTCAAGTGGTTTCGGACTAGGCAAGGTATAATAGTCTTACCTACTGGTGCTGGAAAGACGGTAATTGGTTTAAAAGCCATTGCTCTGATCAAGCAAGCAACTCTTATAGTGGTACCAACTCTTGATTTGCTTCAACAATGGTACGAAAGTATTAAAAAGCTTCTTAACGTCGAAGCTGGAAGAATTGGTGGAGGATTTGACGAAATTAAAGGGATTACTGTTGCTACTTATGATTCAACTTACACTAGGCTTGAAAGTATAGGTAATAAATTCGCTTTAGTTATATTCGATGAAGTTCACCATCTAGCGTCTGAGGGCTATTCTATTATAGCTCAAGGTTTAGCTTCACCTTACAGATTAGGTTTAACAGCAACTCCTGAGAGAAGTGACGGAAGACATTCTCTTTATCCTTCTCTAGTTGGACCAATAGTTTATACTATTACATTCTCTGAATTAGCTGGAAAATTTTTTATCCAACTTCACGATTCAAAGAATTTATGTCGAATTAACAGAGGAAGAGAGGAAGAAATACGAATATTATAGAGGAATATTAAAGAAATTTCTAGATAAGAAAGGATTACAGTTGAGGTCATTACAAGATTTTCGTAATTTAATAAAATTAGCTTCAAGAGACAAAGAAGCTAGAGAGGCGTTATTAGCTTGGCATGAGGCTCTAAAGATAGCTGTTAACTCAAGGGCTAAAGTAGAGAAGCTAAGAGAACTATTAAGTAAATTAAAGGACGATAAAGTAATAATATTTACTAGAAACACTTCCATGGCTTATGATATTTCTAGGACCTTTTTAATACCAGCTATTACTTACAAGACTCCCAAAAATGAGAGATTAGAGATTTTAGAGAAATTTAAGGAGGGGGAATATAAAGTAATTGTAACTTCTAGCGTGTTGGATGAAGGCGTTGATGTTCCTGATGCGTCAGTTGGAATAGTTCTAGGGGGATATGGAACACAGAGGCAATTTGTTCAAAGACTAGGGAGAATATTGAGAAAGAAAGAGAATAAAATTGCGAGATTAATAGAGATAGTATCGAAGGGAACCAGTGATTATAATTTAAGTAAGAGGCGAAGACAAAATGTTGCCATCTGAGTTAGCAAGATATAAAATTATGGGAAATAAGATATATCCACTTTTTGCACAATCAGATGATATTGAAATAGCTGATGATGTAATGAGAATTTTTGAAATAGGCAGGAAAGTAGGAGAGATATTAGATGACGTAAAGTACTTGTCGAAGATATATGACTATAAGCTAGTTAAAGGATTAGCGAGAACTTTCCTTAAATATTGTGAGATAGAAAGTGAAAGTAAAATAGACTATAGAGAACTTAGAAGGGAAATATTTAAGAGAGGTCCAGTGTATACTGAAGAAGAAAGAGAGAAGGTTATCGGAGAGGTAAAGGAAATTTTTCGTGTTGATCCCATTAAGGTAATGTATGAGGATTTGGATGAGGAGAGAAAGATTGTTAAGCTACCAGATAACATCACTGCAGAAGATTTAATAAAAATATACAATCTTTCCCTACTGCAAACAATTGTGTTTAATGCATATAGAATAACTATATTTATGAGTGAAGGTTGGAAAGAGATAGCTCGTAAAATTAAGATGTTAGGGCTAATGTACTTAGCATATGATAAACCGATCCATATTGACATCTTTGGGCCGCTTTCATTATTGAGGATGACCGAGAAATATGGTAAAAATTTAGCTTCACTAATACCATTTGTGGTCTCTAGAAAGGATTGGAAGATAATTGCAAGCGTAGTGTTAGGTAAGAGGAAGAGGACATACAAATTAGAGTTATCTAATACTCATGAGCTGTTTAAGTACGTTAGAGATGAAGAGATAGAGAAGAGATTTGATAGTAGTATAGAGGAAAAGTTTTACAATGACTTCAGGAAAGTTATTAAGGATTGGCTAATAATAAGAGAACCTGAACCATTCGTAATAGATAATAGACTTTATTTCCCGGACTTTCTGCTTCAAAAGAATAACGTTAAGGTTTACGTAGAAATAATGGGATTTTGGACGAAGGAGTACATAAATAATAAGTTAGAGAAACTAAAGCACTTCCCTAATCCCATCTTGATAATATTAAATGAAGAACTTAGTTACGAGAATTACATACCATCAAGTCTTAATATTATAAAATTTAAGAGAAAAATTGACATAGGTAAAATATATAACTATCTCAGAACTTTACTTCCAGCTGTGGAAGTTAAGGAAATTAATTTAGGTGACATAAACGATCACGTTATATCTATCAAGGAATTAGCTAATAAGTATAATGTTGACGAGAAGGTGATAAGGGAAAAACTGACCAGTTATAAAGATTATATAGTGTTAAAAAACTATGCGATAAAAAGGACATATCTTGAGGAAATTTCTAAAAATAATTTCACCGATAAGTCTCTCTCTGAGCTAATTAATGCTTATGGTAATTATATCGTGGATGTAATAGAATATTTAGGATATATTATTTTATGGAAAAATATTTCTGATGCTATTGTAAAGAAGATCAAAGAGGCTTAAATGCTAATCTGAATAACCAATATATAGATTTTATTACACCTAGAGTGTTATTTAAGTTAATATTGCTAAAGTTGTATGCATATCTTCCCTTTGTCTCTTTTAATTGCAGGAATACCCATTCTATACTATCAAACACTCTATCTATCATATACTTTACAATTCCTTGAGCAAACTTGTTTTTTATTCCTCCAGTTAATATAGGTATCATCTCTCTAGTTATTTTTAAATCATATTTCCATGAAATATATAGCAAATCCCAATATCTACTAGGCAACTTTTCCATTATAGGGAAAGGATTGTCCTTGATATATGAGGTTCCCATTGGTATTACTACTAGTGGGAATATCCAAGCTTTTAAACCATGATCAATAATACTCTCAACAAGTTTAATACTCTCATCTACATCTTCATCAGTCTCATCAAGATAACCAATAGTCATAGTATAACAAGGATAAATATAATTATCATTCATAATAGCAGTAGCATCAATAATAACATCACCCCACTCCCTAGGAGTCCAAGGAAAAGGCTTACCCCTCATATACTTACTAATAATCCTCTCACTACCACTCTCCAAACCAACAACAGGAGCTGCAGCTCTATCCTTATCATATCTAGCTATCTCCGACATAGCTTTAACGGTTTGCGGGCTAGATTTAACTGCAGGAGCAGAAATATGGGGGAACCATATTCCATCAACTCCCATGTTCATAGTTTCTGAGAACAATTTAACAATAGCTTCATGATTAACCCTCAACTTCTGAGAACCATAAAGCAAAACATCATCAGTTATAAATTCTACTCTCTTTGTACCTGCTTTCATGTTTACTTGTATTTCTTTTTTTATTGTTTCTATTGGTATGCTTATGAATGTTTCTGGTGTTATTGAGCAGAATTGGCATCCTCTTGGGCATCCCCTAGTTATTTGTACTTCTCCAAGCCTAGCTGGGTTTATTATTGGTGGTATTTTAGTGCTTTTTGGTAATTTATTATAAATTACCTTATTTTCAATTTCCTCTCCATCTATCAATTTCTTCATTACCTCTGGTAATTTACCCTCAGCGTCACCAATGTATATTACATCAATCCAATTTGGCTTATCCTTAACTAACTCCCAAGCCCCCGGACCACCAGCAACAACCTTAAACCCATACTTACCCTTAAGCTTAGAAATACTCTCCCCCAATTCCTCAAAATACTTTGCAGTCCAAGTAGAACCACCACCAAAAATCATGGACAACTTAAAACTAACCGGGTTCAAACCAAAAGGATCATGAACAGTCAAACCAACAACCCTAGTCCTACCATCCACAACCTTCCCCAACCTCTCAGGAGGAACCACAGCAACACTACTAAAACCAGCATGAACTAACACACTCTCCACCTTCCTCAAAGCATAAGGAGCATACAACGCTTTACCCTCAGAATCAACTGGAGTATTAGGTGTGAAGAATTTATCCATGAAAGCTCTGGGAACTAATCTTGAGGGCATACAAGCTACATACCCTAATACGCTAGATCCTCCATAGTCTGTAAAGGAACCTTTGTCTGCTGTTAATATGATGTCCCATGCCATAATATTTAATTTATTCAGATGCTATAAAAAGTATTCATTATAAATCATGAAAAAAGGTAATATCTCATTTGTATAAACTTATTTATTGTGAAAGGATAGATACGGAATTAGGGACTTAATTCACTAATTAATTTTTAGTTAGTTAAAGATTCAGTTTTTACCAATTATGAGATCCTTTTTATAATTGAATGTAGAGCATAGTGTATACGTAATGTTTAGAAAATTAAGTATGGGCAACAATTTCTTTACTCCATAAAATTTTATTCTCGTTTACACTAATAGATTTCGAGTATGTTGTGGAAGAAGATTTTTAGCTATCTTGTTGAGCTCCATGTGGAGTCCACGCTTGCTAGTTTTAGACTTTGGATAATAGTTCTATAAGCTTCTTGTTCCAAACGTTTCAACCTCGTTGAACTAAGAGAATGCCTTGTAGCCTTATCGTGTAGGAAGATAACTTTATCCCTCCAATTCTCAAGCTTAATACCATTTACATAAACGTAAAAACCACTCCTAAGAACATGAAGAATTAGCCCAGACTCGTAATGCCTAACAACCCATCTCACCATTAACCCTCATCAACGAGTAAATGATCCCCATCCTTAATATCAAGCTTAAGCTCATAATTAACATTAGCCAACTCGTGAAGAGCAAGGTAGTGTGAGGCAATGAAGTCCTCCAACCTGACAAGTAAGAGGTTAAGGCTAATCTCGTCAAAGGAATGAAACCTAGGCTTAAAAGGGTAGAGATAATTTGGGTGAGGGCGAGGAAATCAAACCTATTCTCGCCCCAATAAATAACTCTAAAAATACTTTTCCACATAAAGAAAATTTAATTTATATCAAAACAACCAAATCGTTGTCCACACATCATGTTATCGAATTCATATTTTAGATATGGGCATTCCTTCTAGTCTAACATTGCATGAGTTTTAAGGTGTATCCTTATTTGGCAATTTCTGTCAAAGGTCGGCAATGTATGCACTAGTACTCTCAGATTATTATATTCTGTCATATATACGTTCGTTAATAATCCCGAATCCAACTGTGTAGAGAGTAAAGGTTTTCATTTCAATATGTTATTCCATTTTTTCACCAGTTATTGGATTGATTCTAAGTTCAGGAGGCTCTCTTATCTTTAAGCGAGTACATAAATTACATTGTGGCTCTTCATAAATAATTTTTATTAATCAAAAAGATACTGAAAAATGTCCCGCAGTCTTTCTCCTACTTGAAAATGTCTTTAAGTAATGCTCCAATCATCACTGTAACTTGACGTGAAGTTCTTGGTGAACCCAAAAATGCATGAATATTCCCATTTACTCTAAAACTTAATGTTGGGACACCAGATTCCATTAGTCTATATGCATAAGCTTCTCCTTGATCTCTTAAAGGATCGTATTCTGCAGTAACAATTATAGCCCGAGGTAAGTTAGATAAGTCCTCTGCAATTAAAGGTGAAAATAATGGATCGTATAAATCTTTCTCATCCCTTATGTACATTTTAATACCATAGTCTACCGGTAAATTGATGTCAAGAAAGTACCCTTTCCTATATTTATTCATAGATTTGGACGCGAGATCAAGATATACGAAAGGGACAACAGGTACCTGTACAGCTAGTCTCAATTTGTTGTCCCTTGCCAACAGCGAAGTAGCAGCCACTAAATTACCTCCGGCACTTATTCCAAATGTGGCAATCTTATCCTTATCAATACCAAGTTCTCCCGCATTATCTCTTGCCCATACTATAGCATTGAAACAATCATACACTGCGGTTGGAAATTTATATTCAGGTGCAAGTCTATAGTCAACTGATATAACTGTACACTCACAAGAGTTTGAAAGGATTCTTGAAATAGCATCCTCAGTCTCAATACTCCCCAGTATCCATGCTCCTCCATGAAAGTGCATTACAAGTCCATTGTTGGTTCTTTTTATAGGGGAGTATATTCTAATTGGCAACTCATAATCCTCTAACTTTACTTTCATATCTCTGGTTTCTCCCACAGGTTCCTTTGGAACCGCCGTTGCCAACAATTCATTTACTTTATGTCTTATTTCCTGGAACTGATATTTGGTAAAATCTATTAGGTTAGCCTTATAATAAACTTGAAGGAAATTCCTTACTTCAGGATCCAGTGGCATAACATTTAATTTTAGTTGATAACATAAAAAATTAATCTAAATAATTAACTTACCTAATTTGTGTCTTGTAAACCATGAGTATATGGATGATACAATAGGAATAAATATATCGACCTTATAGTGGGAACCATTGTATACGTCCAGATGACCATATTCCTCAAAAGTATCATACTATAAGAACGATTTCCGGGGATGGGGTTATTGCTCAACCTACCATGTATGACATACTACTGTCATGAAGCTATAAATTCTGGTTGTTGTGGTCTTATTTTAAACATGAGTGTTTTGCTGATTTGTTTCTCTTTTATTTCATTGATGAGTTTATGCTCTCGTTTCTAGCTGTATGGTCTCTTAAGGTAAAATACATGTTGTAATTATGGCTTATCTATGTATTTTGGCTTACTTGAAGGTTTTTTCATCTTTACCTAGCTAATTTCCTTTTCTACTTATTTATTGTGAGTATCCACTTGTATAGTCCTTATTTAGAGTATGTCTAAGCTTACGGATTTTGATATTGCCTTAGAGTTTAGTCTTATGATAACTCAGCGGATACTTATAAATAAGTGATGACAACTCCCTTATCTAAAAACCCCTTGAAATAGGATATTCAAGGCTTAACTTGCTTATGCTTTGCATTCTCAAAAAACTTCTTATACTCCTGCTTACCCATAATAACGTGATAACGCTAAATAAGGTATATCCCTATAAACCTCCTTCTTACTCATTTTACTCATAAGTATTTATGTAAAATGGGTCAATAATTTTTAGCTTTATAACGGCACTATGTCCACATTTAGAAAATTTATGAATAAAAATAGTGTTAATATTTAAGTAATGTCAATATGAATTATTAACTAAATGTATGTTATCAGAATTTTAGGGGTTAAAGGTGGAGTTGGTAAGACTACTATTTCTTTATACCTAGTAAATTATCTTTCTGAACTAGGAAAATGTCTATTAATAGATTATGATAATCTAGCCTATGGTTCTTTGTTGTTAGGGCATACTAGAAGTGGTCTAGCTGAGGAAATAATTAACGGGTTAAGACCCTTATCTGAATCGTTAAAAACAGTAAGTGATAACGCATATTTACTAAAGATATTCTCAGATATTAGTACGAAATCTAGGATAAGCAAAATAGAGGCAAAGATCATTCAAAGTATAATTAGAAAGCTATTGAAAAGTGAAAAATGGGATTATGTAATAATTGATACACCGCCAGCTCCATCTAATGATGATCCAATAATCTCAGTAGATGGTGAGATAAATTATGATGTTTTTGTTACTGATATCACAAACATTATTTCTACAATAAATTTCTTTGCATCGTTTAAGGATGATATGAGAAAAAACGTTCTTTTTCTAAATCTTATTCCGCCGATAAAGGACGATATCGAAAAAACGAAGGAAATTGCAAAGAATTATCGTGATATCTTTGACATGGTCGTAGTAGAAACTTTTGAGGAGCAATTATATTTATATAAATTGTCTAAGTTGAGCTTGTTTAAGAGTAGAACATTAGATAGGTTTATAGAAGCTTTGTTAAATGGAGAAAAAATAATAGTGCATCCAGATTAGATAGCATAAATGTTTAGAGAAATATGTGCGATTTGTGGAAAAGAGAGAGAAAGTCTGTACGAGTTAAAGTGTAAAAAATGTGGAGGTCCGTTTGAAATCATATTAGATTTTGAATACAACGATAAAGACAAGTTAGCTAATTTTCCATATATTAAAAATTTTATTTCGCTCGGAGAAGGAAATACTCCAACGATAAGAAGAGGAAAAAATTGGTTTAAACTAGATTTTCTAAACCCTACTGGTTCCTATAAAGATAGGGGTTCAGTCACCTTGATTTCTTATCTAGCAGAAAAAGGGATTAAGGAAATAGCTGAAGACTCTTCAGGTAATGCTGGTTCTTCTATTGCAGCTTATTCTGCAGCAGCTGGAATTAAGGCTCATATCTATGTTCCGGAAAATGCAAAAGGAAATAAAGTGAAGCAGATAGAGGCTTATGGTGCTGAATTAATTAAAGTTAAGGGAAGCAGAGAGGACGTAACTAAAGCTGCGGAGAGTTCTGGATATTATTTTGCCTCTCACGTTTTACAACCTCAATTCAGAGATGGTATAAGAACTTTAGCTTATGAAATATTTTCAGATATTGGTAGAAAAGCACCAGACTACGTGTTTTTACCAGTTTCAGCTGGTACCTTGTTATTGGGTGTACATAAGGGATTTAGCATATGATAAACCGATCCATATTGACATCTTTGGGCCGCTTTCATTATTGA
>NZ_QIMI01000006.1:0-27925 GCF_007050195.1 Sulfolobus sp. B1
TGGAAGGAAAGTGGAGTGATAGTAGCTAGTGCAGGCATGTTAAAGGGCGGTCCAGCAGTATATTATTTTAAAAAATTAGCTGAAAATCCTAAAAACGGTATTTTCCTAGTAAGTTATCAAGCAATAAATACACCAGGTAGGAAGTTGCTAGAAACTGGTAAGTTTGATGAATATTCTCCATTACTTAAAGCTAGATTTGAAATATTTGATTTCTCAAGTCATGCGGGCAAAGATCAATTGCTGGAAATCGTTAAAGCTTCTAACAACTTAGAAAAGGTTGTACTAGTTCATGGTTCTTATGATAATCAACAACACTTAGCAGACTTAATAAAAGAGAAAACCGGAGTTGAAGTTATTATTCCTGAAAATGGACAAGAAATTAAGTTGTTTTAACGTTATTACTCGTTAATTATCTGTCTTAATGGATGTATTTAAGTTTGTAGCTTCGTAATTAAGATGATATGATCATACTATTTATCCATGCGTCTAACTTCGAGTTTAATGTAAAGGAAAGAGCTATAGAAAGTGCTGAGGAACCAAAAATATCATCTTTGAAAGTTGAAAATACGTTAGTTTGTTTCACTACTGTGGAAAAAGGAGATGATTCTGAAATTGTGAAATTAGCCGTGAAAAATATTTTAGACGTTCTAGAGAAAGTTAAAGCTGAGTCCGTAGTAATTTACCCTTACGCGCACTTATCTTCAAACTTAGCTGAACCTAAAGTTGCTATAAAAATTCTAGAGGAACTAGAGTCTTCTTTAAACGTTAAGACCTTCAGAGCACCTTTTGGATGGTATAAGGCTTTTTCAATAAGCTGTTATGGTCATCCATTGAGTGAATTATCAAGAAGGATAAGAAAGGTAGAGGAAGTGGAAAAGAGTGAGGAATTAAAGTATTGTGAAAAATTCGGATTTCCCAATTCGGCAGAGGCTACTTTCATGAAAAGGGCTATGATCGGTTATCTTAGAAATACGTTTAAACCGATTTATGAGGTGGAAAATGAAGAAGACGTAGAAGAAGGAGTTATGAGCGTAATATATAAATATGTTGAGGGAGGAAGAGTCTTACCTTGCATAAATGAGAATCCGCGTTTATTGGTGATTTATGGTGGTGTTAAAGAATTAGATCTTCCGAAGGAATTCAAGGATAGTAAAAATTCCATAAGAATATGGTGGATTGATAACAATAGGACTTATATCGACGTAAATAGGCTTATATACTACATAATTCTAGATAGCGTTAATAAAACCCAACCCCCCACATTACCAGATTGGTTAAGTCCAATACATGTGAGGATATTGCCGGTTAAGAAGGATTTCTTGAACTACGCAACAAATTTGGCTGAAAGATTATCAGCTAAGGGGGTAAGAGTTGACGTAGATGACCTAGAAGATGGTTTGGGTAATAAGATTAGAAGGGCTGGTACTGAGTGGATACCTTATACAGTGATCATAGGGGAGAGGGAAGTAAAGACTAATTCTCTCACGGTTAAGATTAGGGTTAGGAATGAGCAAAGGAGCATGACTGAAGAAGAGTTAGTTAGGGAAATAAAGGATGAAGTTATGCAAAGGCAAAACGTTCCTCTCTTGTACTCAAAGAGGGGGAAAATTATTGGTAGTGGTAGAGGCTAAAGTTCCGCTAAAGCTGACACTTTTTGGTGAACACGCTGTAGTATATAATAAACCAGCAATAGCTATGACTATCTCTGAGAGCTTGACTGTAAGGGTTAGCGATAATGACAAGTTCGTCTTAGTCTCACCGTCTTTGCACGTGAGGGGAGTTAAGGTCGACTTAAATGAAATGAAAGTGGAGAGCGATGAAACTAAGAAAGTGTTAAGGTATGTGATCGAGGTCTTAAATTATTTTGAGATGAAGAAACCAGCTAGGATAGAGATAGATTCCACAGTAGAACCATCAGTGGGTTTAGGAACTAGTGCTGGGGTAATAGTCGGTACTGTTTCCGCGTACTCTAAGTTCCTAAATATAGACTTGAGTAAAGACGAAATAGCACATATTTCTCATGAAATAGAGCTAAGAGTTCAAGGTATTGCAAGTAGGATGGATACTTATACTGAAACTTATGGAGGGCTGATTTATTTCCCTGAGGGGAGCAATGGATATGAGATAATAAGAGGAAATGTTAGCATTACAGCTGGATATATTAGGAGAAGTATGACTACTGCTGACGTATTGTGGAGAGTCAGAAGGATTAGAGAATATGATAGACAATTATTTGATTCAATAATTAGTGCCATAGGCGAACTAGTAGATAGGGCTAAGCTGTTAATTATGGAGGGAGGCAATGAAGACGAATTAGGTCTATTAATGTATGTAAATCATGGATTGTTATTCTCTTTAGGAATTACTTCTCCAGAAGTAGATGAAATAGTCTCTAGGGCTAGACAGTTAGGTATAAAGGGATGTAAGGTTAGCGGAGGAGGTGCTGGGGGGAGTATAATCTGTATAAAGTCTAATGAAGCTGAGGTCTTGCTAAAGAGTTATAATGCAAAAATTATCAACACTTCCCCAGTGAATAGAGGAGTAACGATTACAGTAATCAATTAGACTATTTTCTCTTTGAATCTTTATTTTCAACTTTTTCCTCCCTATATTCGAAGTTACTCTAATAGCTGATGGGTCTTATTTGTTTGGGAAAAATCTAATTTACTTCTTCTACTTTAATCATAAAATGTGTGTGGAATAATAGGGATAGTATCTAATGAGGAAAGTGATCAGATGGCGGATATTGTGATATCTTGCCTTAGTAGACTTGAGTATAGGGGTTATGATAGTGTTGGTGTTGCTTCGCTCTCTACTAGTATAGAGATAAGAAAGGCTAAGGGAACTGTAGATGAGGTGGTTAAGAAAAAGAGAATTTCTGAGATGAGAGGTTACGCTTTTTTAGGCCACACTAGGTGGGCAACTCATGGACCGCCAACAGACTATAATGCTCACCCTCATTCAGATTGCAAGAACGAGATAGCTGTAGTCCATAATGGTACGATTAGGAACTTTAAAGAGTTAAAGGATGAATTAATCTCTTTAGGACATGTGTTCAAGAGTGATACTGATACTGAGGTAATACCACATCTAATTGAAGAATACATGAAGAGAGGAATGGACTCGTATCAAGCATTTAAGAGCGCAATAAAGACTATTCAAGGAAGTTATGCTATTTTAGCGATAATAAGAGGAGAAAAGAGGATTTTTTTCGCTAGAAAGGATAATCCTTTGATAATTGGGATAGGTGATAACAAGAATTTCATTGCGAGCGATATTCCATCATTTCTGCCTTATACTAAAAAGGTAATAATTATAGAAGATGGTGAATTAGGATATATTACACCTAATAGTATATATATTGAAGATAATAAAGGGAATCCGGTTAACGTCTTATCAAGAATTAGAAACATTGAGTGGGACGCTTCTTCAGCTTCAAAAGAAGGATATCCGCACTTCATGATTAAGGAAATTCATGAAGAACCTACTGCCGTAAAAGACACTGTATCAGGCTTTTTAAATGATATGGAAGTAGTTAAGGAAGTAGCTGATGAAATTAAGGACTCGAATAGACTTTTCGTCATAGCAGCTGGCACGAGCTATCACGCTGGATTATATTTTTCATTGAAATTGGCAAGAGAAGGATTTACTGTGATTCCAATAATAGCTTCTGAGTACTATGTTTATAAAGCTAGAAAGGGTGACGTTGTATTAGCAATAAGTCAAAGTGGTGAAACACTAGATGTGAAAATGGGTATAAAGAAATTTAGGGAAGAGGGTGCTAAAATAGTATCATTAACTAATGTTATGGATAGTGCAATATCTAGAGAAAGTGATTATAAGCTTTACATGAGGGCTGGTCCAGAGATTGGCGTAGCAGCAACTAAAACTTTTACTTCAGAATTGGCATCACTTCTCTTCTTGTACTCTACGATTAAGGGAGAAAGTGTAGATTATCTATTCAACGCTCATGAACTAATAAGAAATGTGATAACTCAAACAGAAGGTTTAGCAAAGAAAATTGGTGAGGAATTAGCTAATAAGTCTAACATTTATTATCTAGGCAGAGGTCTTGATTTACCATTAGCTATGGAGGGAGCTTTAAAAATTAAGGAAATAGCTTACATACACGCTGAGGCATATCCTGCTGGGGAAAGTAAACATGGACCAATAGCCTTAGTTGAAAAAGGCTTTCCTATACTCTTCATTAACAATGGGGAATTGACTGAGGAGTTGGAGAAGAACTTTCAAGAGATGAAAGCCAGATCTGCAGTTACGTACGCCATCAGCGTGAACAAAAGTTTACAATTTTCCGAGCAAGAGATTTTAATTAATGCCGATGAGAGATTAGCTGGAATAGCTATCTCTCCAATTATACAAATGATAGCGTACTATGCCTCTGTGAGAAGAGGTTATAATCCAGATAAGCCTAGAAATCTAGCCAAGACTGTTACGGTTGAGTGAATATGAAGGCAATAGTTTTAGCAGCGGGAAAAGGAGAAGGTTTATTGCCTTATACTCAAAAATACCAGAAAGAGTCTATTACAATAGTTGGGAAATCTGTTATAAGTTATGTAATTGAGGGATTAAAAAGTATAGGCGTTAAGGAGTTTGTTATTGTAGTTAATGATAGGGGAAACCAGATAGAAAGTGAGATCGAGAAATTGGATATAGGTTTTGAAACTATTACACAGAAGAGGGCTGGTATCGATGGAGCGATACTTGATGGTATGGAAAAAATTGAAGATGATACTTTCATTTTGTCTTTCGGCGATATAATAGCTCCTAAGCCATTTTATAAGAGTCTTATGGACACTTACGTAATGAGCGGAAAAAAAGCAGTTATCTCAATTGTTCCGGTTAGCGAAGGAATGCAGACTTATGGATTGATAAAGATAGGTGAAAAGTTAAGAGTGGTTAGAGAAAACTCTACTTTAGCCTTAGCTGGAAGTTATATTCTGCCTAGAGGCGAATTTACATCACTATTAGATTACATTGATACTCTATCAACAAATGGAGAATTAGGTTATTTTATATGGTCAGAGGACTGGGTTGATATTGGCTATCCGGAGGATATTCTTTACGCTTTAGAGATCTTGTTAAAGAATAGAAGTACGATAGTATCGGATAAGGCTGAAATATCTAAAACTGCAATAATAGGAAAAGGAGTTATAGTAGAAGATGACGCTACAATAGAGGATTATGCAATAGTTAAAGGTCCAGCATATATAGGTAAGGGAGCATATGTAGGCTCTTATTCCTTGGTTCGTGATTATTCTGCAATTGAAGAAGGAGCTAAAATAGGGGCCTATTCTGAAATAGCACATTCTTTAGTAGAACCCCTCGCTGAAGTTGGTTCAAAATCTTATCTCACTTATTCTATAGTTGGAAAAAGAGCTAGACTAGGGGCTTCTGTCATAACATCCAGTTATCCTTCAACCTCCTTAAAAAGACCTAGATACAATAAGTTAGGTGCTCTGATATCTCCAGAAGCATTAGTAAAACATGGAAGTGTATTAGAAATCGGAGCCAAAATATGAGATATTTTTCTTAAAAAATAAAATCACTTATTTATCCATCTATTACCTTCTTCTTAGCAATACTACTGCTATTATGACTATGACTATTATGACTATGACTATCCCAATTAGTAATGGAGTAGATATGTGAGCTGTTGTTGTCGAAGTAGTAGATGAGGTCGTTATAGTTGCTGAGGTTGTTGAAGTCGTTGGTGTGGTAGTAGTTATAGAAGAAGTTGTAGAAGTAGAGGTTGTAGTTGAAGAAGTAGAAGAAGTTGTAGAAGTTGTGATAGAAGTTGTAGAAGTAGAGGTAGTTGAAGAAGTAGAAGAAGTTGTAGAAGTGGAAGTGGTTGATGTTGTGGTTGTTGAAGTTGTGGTAGAGGTAGTTGATGTGGTAGTAGTAGAAGTAGTTGAAGTTGAGGTCGTTGTTATCTGCGGGATTATTCCAGTACTTATTGTCCCTGTAGGAGTAACATAAGTTATATTAAGCTGAAAACTTGAACCAGTGTATTGTTCTGGAATCTTTAATTCAATAGATGAGTTTGTATAAGCAAATTCAGCATTATTACTTCCATAATACTGTGCAGATCCACTTGTACCGCCTGGTAATGGTATACTAACAGAATAATTCATTAACTTAGTGATAAACTTAGATAATGACGAAGATTGAGGTATAACTTCCACGATTACTTTATCTTCCTTACTAAATGGATACTTAGACAAAATGTAGGTATAATTATTGAATGTGGTAAATGATACTGTAATCCCGTTGGATGTGTAAGTATTACTAGTCACTATAGTTCCGTTAAGTCCATAACTTATATTTACGAAGATAAAGAATGGTAAATAACCTAATACTTGATTGTAATTAGATATATTGTAAAACTCTATATAACTAAAGAAGTAATACAAACCTTGAGGTATGTATGGTGGTACCTTAATTAGGACAAACGATGAGTTAGAAAAAGGTGCTTGTAAGTTAATGGGAAAACTGTAGACATAGTACATATTTGTAGAGAAAACTGGTGAATCTGTGAGAGCTTCTTTACTCGCATTCCAATTTATTATCTTAGCCATAGTAAGATTTACGGTATAACTTGCTCCTTGTTCACCTTTAATTAATAGTTGACCTACCGAATTATTTAGAAGAACCTCACCATTCACCAAACTTGATACTTTTATGACATTGACGATTAACGATTGACCACTAACGTATATTACGTTCTTCCCAACTGGTAATGAGAGCGTTTCAGACTTGTATGAATATGGTCCGAGGCTTAACGTACCCTGCTGATTACCGTTGAGATATATGGTTACTGTTTCTGAGGTTGGATTATCATTTATAACGTAGAACGTAAATGATGCTGAAGATCCAGTTGTAGGTATCGATATTGGAAGGTAACCAGATGGTGCCAAAAATATATTGCTAGCACTCTGATCTTGCGAAAACACTATTGGTATCGAGATTGCAGATATTATAATAATTACAGATATTAAACTAAAGATAATTAATTCTCTTAGTCTTACTTCCATCACTTTATGCAAACTCTTATCACAAATAAATTCTTTGCTTAGTGGTATTACGTCCATTTTAACTATATTCTATAGTTTACATTCTGTTTGATAGAAGATTACCAAACAAATTTCTATTAAATCTCCTAATGAAATAATAGTATAGCTTATAAATTATATGGCTCATCGCTTAACGTAAAAATCTACTTTTAATGAAGTTTTCCAAGTAATAGATAAATTTGTTTATATAAATTGTAATTCTACTCTCTGCCTTTGCTCATCACTTTAAGATATTCATTTCTTAGATCCTCTAACAGTAGATGAGTGTATATTTGAGTAGTTTTTATATCTTTATGACCTAATATTTTCTGTAATGTAAGAACATTCATACCCCTTTTTAAGGAAAGTGTGGCAAAGGTATGCCTTAGAATATGAGGTCTTAAGTCAATTCCAATTTTTTTCCCTAGTCTCTTCAATTTACGATAGACTGCATCGTAAGTTAAATCGAATAGTTTATCCTCTGATTTCTTACCTTTTATATACTTCTTTAGTAATTTAGAAGTTTCTTCAGTGAAGAAAACTACTCTTTCCTCACCGTTCTTAGTGTTTCTAACTCTAATCATATTAGTCTTAACGTCTATATCTCCTACTCTAATTGAAAGTAATTCATTGGCACGTAATCCTGTATCAAGAAGCAGTCTTATGAGTAACTTATCTCTTGCCCTCTTACATGCCTCTAATAATTTAGTAATTTCTTCTTCAGTTAGCGCTCTTACCTCTTTTCTTTTAACCTTAGGTATAGGCGGTTTGATACTTACGTTAAGCCATTTAAGGAATTTTCTTACAGCTATTACATAGTATCTAGCCGTCACGCTTTTTGCCCTTCTCCTCTCTAAGTCATCACCTTTTATCTTACTTTCTCTATTTAGAAGATTTGCGATCCATTTGTTGACATCATCTACTGTTACCTTCCTTGGATCTTTTTTTACGAAATCAAGGAAGTCTTTAACGGCAGTAGAGTAAAGCTTTATTGTACCATCCCCTGCTCCAGCTACCATCAAAGCGTTGACAAAAGCTTCATATGGATCTCCATCCTCCGGAGGAGATCCTAAATCCAACTTCACGTTAAATATATATCAAGTATAGAGAAATATAAAATGCTATACTCGATATTACAAAGTGAGGAAAGCCTCGCCCTTTAGGCGGAGATGATAAAGTTTTTAAATCCAATTCTGTTTGTAGATGGAGGGGTTCTCTGAGCCTCTCGACACATAAGAGATGTAATCACGAATCGATGAGGGGAGACCTCTAAGGGGAGAAAGTCGAGATTAGCAACTTATTTCCCTATTTTTCACTATTTGAGGTGTGAGAATTAATTTGTTTATCAAAATATAATAAAACGAATATCTAAATAAAAAATTTAAAATTTTTATATTCTATTGCCAATTTTTCCATATGACCATTTGGTATACCGGAACGGGAGATAAAGGAAAAACAAAGATTCCTTCAGCAGGAGAAGTTTGGAAAGATGAGGATATAGTTAATGCTTTAGGAGATATAGATGAATTAAACTCCGCATTAGGAGTCGTTTCATCATTATATCCAGAATTGGGAGAGATCATAAAGAAAGTACAGTCAGACCTTTTTTCAATAGCTTCTGAAATAGCTGGATTTGATCTAAATTTTAACGAAAATGAAATATTATGGCTAGAAAACAAAATAAACGAATTCTCCTCTGTGATCCCTCCCTTAAAGAATTTTGTTTTACCAGGTGGGCATTTAGCCTCCTCATTCTTACAGTTATCAAGAGCTATTTGTAGGAGAAGTGAGAGAAGTGTAGTAAAGATCATGAAATCTGGAAAGGCTAAAGAAGTACACGTTAGATACCTGAACAGACTATCATCCTTATTGTTCGTAATTGCTTTATGGGTAAATCAAAAGACCAATAACCCTAATACTATATGGAAACCTTGACCCCTATGCCTCTCCTTACAGCTTCTTGGTAAGCTACATATGCAGTCAAGTTATCTTCAGCTGAAATTCCTACGGTTTTAAAGATTGAAGGAAGTTCTATACTAATTCCCTTACTTATAACCTCCCCTATTTCAGTAACAAGCTTACCATTAAGTAATCCGCTCTGTTTAGGGATTATGTAATCACCAGTTTCCTTGGATACAGCTTCTAGTGAATCTACAATGTAACTTTTAGCCTTAATTATCGTATCATCATCAATTTCCCTAGAATTCGGAGTATGAGCCCCTATACTTGATACGTGGAAAACGTTTTTTAAGTATCTTCCTAGCACTACTGGTGTTTGGGAAGACGTCGTGGAGAATATGACGTCAGACTTTCTGAGAAGAGTCTCTAGATCAACTGGTTCTGCACCTATCTTTTTAGAGAACTCTATATGCGACTTCCGAGAAGTAACAAGCAATTTCTGCACCTTAAGATATGATAAGGAAAGCATGGCGTGATAGTATGCTTCAGTTCCAGCTCCTATAATGCCTAAAATACCTATATCTTTAGATTTTAATGAGATCTCAGTTGATAAAATACTTGCTGAAGCAGTACGTATCGCGGTTAACGTATTTCCATCCATTATAGCTAGAGTTTCTCCAGTGTCTGGAGACATTAATATAACTATTCCTTGGACTGTTGGTAATCCTAAACTCTTGTTTTTCTCTATAACATTTACTATCTTAGTTACAAAGGATTTCTCAGTAGATGAGGGCATTATCCCCCACCAGTTATCTTTTATTGTTAAGACTACCCTTTGAGGTTGAGTAACTTTCCCTTCTGAATAGAGTTTAAAGGCTTCTTTTACCGCATTTACAGCTATTTCAGCTTTAAGGATTTCATTTAAATCTTTAGATGATAGGATTATCATTATTGATTAAACATTAAATAAAACCGTTAATAAGTTAAGCTTTTCCAAAAAATCTCCATCTGAGCATTTCACTAACATAAGATGCTAAATCTTTAACACTATTGAATGAAGCAGTTTGTAAATGAAGGTATTCAAACTTAGCTTGATTCTCTAACATTTTAGCTTGAAGCTCTTTCACTTTACCTGACTCAAGAATACTCTCAAGTTTTTCCTCAGCCAAGTTACCTACGATTTCACCATTTATGTCATCTGGGTAAGGAAGGTCCCCATTAGGATATACAGTAATCGCATAACTAACCAGCCTATTAGGAACTTTGCCAATTATAGCATTAATGAAACCCCATGAATTATTTAATGTGGCACCATATTTTCTCTTTAATTCAGATAAAACTTTATAAAACTCGTAAGGATCTGGTGCTAACTTGACTTTGGAGCTAGGATAATCAACAGCTGGCATTGCTAGTATCTTATATCCACATTCCTTAACTTTCTTTACTTTTTCTTCTAATTTATTTAAATTATATCTTGTTACTACTGTTTGAACATTTACCTTCAGACCGTATTTTCTGAACCTGCAAAGGTTATCTAATTCCTTTACATTCCAATGATACTCATCTATTGAGTAATGTAAGAAATCTATGTTATCAGCTAGTTTAACTAAGAAATTCTCATCTTTTAGCCTATATCCATTAGTAGTTAGCATTACATAAAATGAACCGTCATGGGCGTAACTGAGTAACTCTAGTATATCTGGTCTTAATGTAGGTTCTCCGCCTTCAAATGATAAAACCACAATCGATGAGTCCTTTAAGTTGTCTATTATCCTCTTAATCCTTTCCTTACTACCTTCTCCTAGCTCTCCTGAATAATATGAGGGAGAGCAAAAGGTACATCTTAAGTTGCATCTAGATGTAACCTTAAAAGTAGCGTACGCTGGCTTAAATGGGTCTTTAAGTATTTGTGTTGAAATGAACCATTTTATAGCCTTTATATCCCTATTCATAATTTTAAGAACCTCCTAGTATGCTTTAAATATTCTTCAGCATTCTCATCAATTACTTTAATCTCATCTTCTTTTAACTTTTTAACTACCTTAGCTGGAACTCCAACAGCTACACTATATGGGGGAATTATAGTACCTTGTGTTACAACAGCCCCTGCTCCAATAATTGAGTATTCTCCGATTTGTGCACCATTAAGTAATATAGCTCCCATTCCCACTATAACATGAGATGATATTTTAGCCCCATGAATTACTGCATTATGTCCTATAGTAACTTTATCTCCAATAATAACTGGAAAACCGTAGTCTGTATGTATAGTAGTATTTTCTTGTACGTTAGATTCCTTACCAATCTTTATAGAGTCATTATCTCCCCTTATTACAACATAATGCCATATACTAGTTAATTCTTCAATTTCAACATCCCCTATAACATAAGCAGTGGGATGGACGTATGCTTTTTCCGAAACCTTAGGCTTTTTTCCGAGGTATTCTTCAATAGGCATATATAAAAAACTTTCAATCTTTCTTTATTAGTTTAGCTATAAAAAATCCAGTCATTTGATGAATATTAGGGTGAAATCTAATCTCATATTCGACTGAAAATCTAGGATCTTCTACTACTTTCTCGTTCTCCCAACTAGTTACCGTGCAAGTAGAGTATATTAAAACTCCACCTTTCCTTAAAATTTTGTAAGCAGAATTAATGAATTGCTTTTGATAATTATGAAAGTTCAAGATGTCTTCTTTAGATTTTTTATCATATATCTTAGGTCTTACACCTAATGCTGAACATGGGGGATCAATGATCACTTTATCAACATCTTTAATGTTAAAGTCTTCATAAAGGTATCTTGAGTCTGCTTTATAAACTTCTATTTTCATGTTCATTTTACTAATCAACTCTCTTAACCTAATTACCTTCTTTTCAGTGTGATCAAATCCTATTACCCTAGCCTTAGGCTGAAGTTGATAGATATAAGTTAGTTTACCACCAGGATAGGCGGTCATATCAATTATAATTTCGTTAGGCTGAGGATCAAGTAAGTGAGCAACATACATTGACGCCTTACCTTGTGAATAAGCTATCCCTTCCTTTATTATGTCCAGCTCAGATATCTTTGGGGCTGAGTAGACAGAGTTGGTAACTTTAACTACTAGATTATTACGTAATCCATTATAAATTCCTTCAGCTATCGGAATTCCATTATCACTAAATACGGTAACCTCTTTTTTCGGGTTTACTATTTCAACTTTCTTCACACCAGGTCTGTAAACATTAGCTCCCAGAATCACGCTTTCTGCAGTCTTCTTGTCCACTATTACCTTATTATCATATATATTAACTTTACTAGGACCCTTCACTTCAGCGTAAATTGCCTCTTCAAAGTCTTCGTCTCTCTTAAATTCACTATACTCGTTTAGTATGGCTTCTACACTGGTTTTTAGTGAATTAACTCTTAAGTATAACCTTGGATTAGGCTTCTTTATAGACTCTAGGAAATCTCTGACGTACTCGCCATAAACCTCTTCTAAATCTTCCATCACGAATTCGTCATACTCCAGAATACCTTAGCACCCTCATTATTTGGCTCTGTTACAAATCCTCCAAATCTTGAAATTAACTCTTCTCCTTCCCTTTTAGAGTTAATAAAAGTGTAGATTGCAGGACCAAATGATGAAAGACCTGCAGGAAATCCTATTTTATTCATTTTAGCCATGAGATCCTTTACCTCGTCTGATTGCATCGAAACCTCTATTTTCTTAAAACCTAGGTTTTGGATTAACGATATCGCATCTAAAGCTCCTTCAAGATCTTTTTCTATTACTGAGGGGATTAACTCCATTAGTATCACCCTAGCTAAGGTATCAATTCCTTCTAGTTTGGCATTTTTAAAGGCTTGCAATTCTTGAACACCGAATATTTTCTTACCTCTAGAAGGAATATTCACATATACATTCCACGGAAAGTTGTATCTGGCTATTAGAGGGGGTGGTGGTGATGAAGAGAAGTCAGAGGGCAAAACTTCCTTCTTAACCTTAAGAGAATGCCCACCATCAACGACGAAGCCTCCATACTCAAAGGCGTAAACACCTACACCAGAGGTCCCGCCTCTCTTAACTAATTTAGCTAATTC
This sequence comes from Sulfolobus sp. B1, assembly GCF_007050195.1. NCBI lineage: Archaea > Thermoproteati > Thermoproteota > Thermoprotei > Sulfolobales > Sulfolobaceae > Sulfolobus > Sulfolobus sp. B1. The sequence goes on from NZ_QIMI01000006.1 coordinate 13,060, forward strand.
ATATGATTTTATTTTCATAAAATTGTATTCTGCAGATATTTTCGCTATGGAAAGTAAATATTGTGTAGTATGCCCTAACCCAACGTGCTCTTCGTAATCCTCGTCTATACAGATTTTAGGTACCTTGAAGGGAAGAGAAATACTAGGAATAAAACAATCACCGGTCCTAATTACTATTCTAGGATACTTCAACGCTACACCTACTCCTCCATCTAACCTGCCATATTTTCCCTCTAGATCTACCAACGTAATATGTATTCTTGAGAGTCCTAAGAGTTTTATCACATGAATTAATAAGTTTAGAAAGATTATAAAGGGAATGATGAGTCTAGCCTCACTATTGTATAATTGGTATGTAAAAACGCCAAGCAAGACGTTTCTCGTAGACAGAAGTTCCTCCTTAACTTTCGAACAGGTCGTCGAGAAAGTAGCTAAGGTAGCTTCCAACATTTCGGCTGGAGATACTGTAGTACACTTGATGTTTAATTCTATACAATCAGTAATTAACTATCTTGCGATATATTGGGCTGGAGGTAAGGTAGTAGCTGTAGATCCGTTAACTAGTGCAGAAGATTTAAAGTTCATTTTGGATGATGCTCAACCAGACTTAGTGCTAACGGATGAGGAAATAGCTAAGAGAGAAAAAGAGGTTTTAAAGGATCAGAAAGTTATTGTAAATAAAGTAGAAAAGGAAGTGTTTTACAAACCTTATGAGTATAGAGACGATGAGGTCGGGTTAATTTATTACTACGCTGGAATAGCTGGAAGGACTATGCAAGTCTGGCATAGTGCAAATAGAGTGGAACTTAATTCTGCCGTGCTGTATTCCTCTTTAGGAATTAAGGAGATAAGGTCAATACTCACAGTTCCTATAGCACACGTGTTAGGAAATAGTATTTTAGGGATTACGTTAGAAGCTGGAGGATCCATGTATGTTATGACCAAATTTAATACGAGCGAAGCTATAGAAGCTATTAATAAGTATAACATTAACTATCTTTCAACTGTTCCCACGGTTTATGACTACCTTAACAACGAAGGGCAAGGCAATCTAAATAGTCTGGAATTGTGCGTGAGTTCTGCAGCTCCGCTTTTTCCAACTACTGTAGAGAACTTTAAGAGAAAGTATAAAAAAGACATAATCCAGCAATATGGGTTTACAGAAGGATTAATTCTGACTTTTCAGCCTAAAGAGCTGGCTGGGAATATATCTATAGGAAGACCCTTACCTAATGTGGAGATCAAGATTGTAAAAGAGGACGGGAGTGAAAGTGACGAAGGAGAATTGTTAGTGAAAGCACCCTGGTTAATGTTAGGATATAAAGATCCAAAAGAAACAGCTAAGGTTTTCAGAGATGGTTGGCTGATGACTGGGGATTTAGTGAAAATAGATAATAACACTGGTCTGCTTTATTTCAAAGGTGTTAAGAAGAGGATGTTAAAGTTTAAGGGATATCCAATATTTCCTAGGGACTTGGAGGAAATCTTGAAGAACCACCCACTAGTTGAAGAAGTAAAGGTTGTAGGAGAAGATGCCGGAACCCTAGGACAGCAACCAGTTGCATTGGTTAAGCTTAAGGAAAAAAAGCCTAATGTTGAAGAGGAGCTATTAAACTATGTAAATTCGAGAGTAGCGTTATATAAAAGGTTGAAAAAAGTATATGTGGTAGATAAGATTGAGTGAAGAAATAGATTCTTTAATTAAGGAAATTTCTGAGAAGTTACAAAAAAGAGCTGAGGAATTTGGAAAGAAGGGCGAAGACGTAACAGTAGTTTTAAATGAAGAGAATTTCGACGAGATCATTAAAAATAATAGATTAGTATTAGTGGACTGTTGGGCTGAGTGGTGTGCCCCATGTCACCTTTACGAGCCAATATACAAAAAAGTAGCTGAAAAATATAAGGGGAAGGCAGTATTTGGAAGGCTTAATGTAGATGAAAATCAAAAGATTGCTGACCAATATAGCGTCCTAAATATTCCTACTACACTAATATTCTTGAATGGTAAACTCGTTGATAATGTAGTCGGAGCTGTTGATGAAGATACTTTAGAGAGTGTTATAAAGAAATATTTAGAATGATCGAAGTAAACGTGAGAAAGAAGATTCAAAATTTTTTTCTTGATGTAAATTTTTCAGAGAAAGGAATAATTGCAATAACTGGTAAGAATGGAAGTGGGAAGAGCACATTACTGAACATTATATCAGGTGTTTTGCCTCCAGATGATGGATATGTAAGAGTCGATGGTCAAGATATTACGAGATTACCGATAAACAAGAGAAATATAGTTTTAGTTACACCTCAGAGTTTTATTCCCAATTTACCGGTGAAAAAACATCTGATCTGGGGGGCAAAGTTAAGGGGGATGAAGATAAAGGGAGATGAAGTAAAAGAAGTAAGTAAACTATTAGGTATAGCAGATTTAGAAAAGAAAGTTGGTCAATTAAGTTTAGGGAACAAGGAAAAAGTGTCCCTAGCAACCGCACTTATAGCCAAACCTAAATTGATTTTAGTTGATGAGGCTTTTAGCAATATTACTAACAGAGAAGATTTTATATCAATATTCAAGGAACTATGTAAGAGAAATGGGATACAGTTAATTTATGTCAGTCAAAATGTTGAAGATACAAAATTTTCAGATCATCATTACGTCATGGTGAATGGTTCTCTCCATAAAGTGTTCTAAAACATTTATCATTAAAATGAAAGATTTCTAACTCTCTTATGATAAAATGAACATAAGAAACTGAAAAGTTTTTATGATAATATCTAGCAATCTTTTTATACCAAATATACATAGGCACAAATCATGCCAAGTAGTACGGATGATATACTCAAATTCCTAAAGGAAAATAATATAAGATGGGTAGACCTTCAATTCACTGATGTACCGGGTAGGTTACATCATATAACTATACCTAGTAGTGAAGTTGATGAAGAGGCTCTAAAAACTGGCTTTGGAAAACTAGATGGAAGCAGCATAAAGGGATTCACTACAATTTATGAAAGCGATATGGTTCTTTTACCAGTACCAACTACTATGACATTAGTGCCTTGGTCTCCAAGTTTAGCCAGAGTGATATGTAAGGTCTTCTGGGGAGGAGGAAAAGGAAGATTTGAGAGAGATCCAAGATTCGTAGCTGAAGAAGCTGAGAAGTATCAAGAAGGTGAAGGGTATACCTCATTTTACGGACCAGAGCTAGAGTTCTTTATATTCGATAAAGTAAAACTTGATGTTAGTACGCCTCAATCCGGGACTGGATATAAGATTGTTGCAAGAGAAGCCCCATGGAGTGATAGTGGATCATTTATGATAAGATATAAAGAGGGTTACTATCCAGCTCCACCAGTTGATCAATTAATGGATGTAAGGATGGAAATTGTGGATACACTAGTTAAATATTTCAACTATACTATCGAAGCAACTCACCATGAAGTAGCTACAGCGGGACAAGGTGAAATAGACTTTAGGTTTTCTACTTTAGTAGATACGGCTGATAAAGTACAGACTTTAAAATACGTAGCTAAAAACATTGCAGCAAAGCATGGCATGGTAGCTACGTTTATGCCAAAACCAATCTACGGAGATAACGGTACTGGAATGCACACTCACTTAAGTTTGTGGACAAAGGATGGGAAAAAGAACTTAATGTACGATCCAAATGACGAATATGCAGAGATAAGCCAATTTGGAAGATACGTAATTGGAGGATTATTGCATCACGCTAGGGCATTATCAGCTATTGTCTCACCTAGTGTAAATAGCTATAGAAGATTAATACCAGGCTTTGAAGCGCCAGTATATATAGCTTGGAGTAAATCTAATAGAAGTGCGGTTATAAGAGTACCTGCCTATTATAGGGGAATGGAGAAAGCAAAGAGAATTGAATACAGACCACCAGATCCCTCAACTAACCCATACCTAGCGTTTGCTGCCTTACTCATGGCTGCAATAGATGGAGTTAAGAAAAAGATGGACCCAGGTGATCCAGTAGATGAAAATATATATCACTTAACTCCAGAAAGGAGAAAACAATTAGGGATTAAAGAATTACCTAGATCATTAGATGAGGCTTTAGATGAGTTAGAGAGCGATAAAGAATTCTTGAAACCAGTGTTTAACTCATCCTTATTGGATACATATATTGATTTAAAGAGAGATGAGGCTAGAACTCTACAAGGATACCCACATCCAATGGAATTATACTTCTACCTAGATTCTTAAAAAGGTATAAATATTCCAGAATTTCTTAGATTATTTTTGAATTCTTTTATATCCAGATAATAGTCAAACTCATAATTTTTTAATGAACTAAGCAATATGGGGTAATCAATATTTATTAACGCAGCATAATCTTGAGCCCATCTATCTGGTGACGACTTAAACCAAGAAAACGAATCCTCATATATTCTCTTAATTTTCTCATAATCTAAACTCTCTCTAGCTGCCAACGTACAACAGTGAAGAGGAATAAATCTATGAGACTTGTAACCTTTTCTTTCGAGAATTGAAAGATACGGCTCCCAGATAGCTATACCGTTAACTACTCCTCTCTCTAAATAATTTATCATTTCATTAGGATCGTTTGAAGGGATTATTTTAACATTATTAAACTCGTTGAATGTCCATATTTCCATGCTCGACATTACAGTAGTTGCTATCGTATCACAGACTTTACCAATAACTCCTCCACCACCTTTTGCTCCCCCACCTATTATTTTAATATTTCTAAATACTGTTGAGAAAAATAACTGTGTAACTATTGGTGATAATCCAAGGTCTAGTTTAGCTTCTACTAGATCCCTTGTGAGATCAATACCATTAGAGTAAACCTTTACCTTAACCGTAAATCCAAGTTCGTTTAACTTTTTTATGAAGGGTATTATGAAGGGATACTCAGCTGCCTTAATTATTCCTAATTTTAAGAATTTATTTGAAGATAAAGATACTTCTAAATTTTTGCCTATTAACTTTCTTCTAGTAATTATTCCGTTTTTTCTAGCTCCGAAAGAATCTCTGATAGCCTACTTTTAGAGATACCAGATAGCTTTGATAGTTCAGACTGCGGTAAAGATCCTCTTTCTCTTAAAATAGAGATAATCTTATCTTTACTATTCATCTAATATATAATTTTCCAAAAACTCTATAATAAGTTTACCTTATTGGTATTATCTAATATTCTAAGAACGTGGTTACGCAATGATCTATTGGTCTTAAAAAGCCCTCTATAAGCTACGGAAACTAGATTAGCTTCTCTATCCTTAACTCCTCTAACGTATGAGCACATATGTAAAGCGTCTCCAATTACCATAACTCCTTTAGGCTTAATATCACTATTCATTATTGCATCAGCTACCTGCTCCACTAGCCTCTCTTGAATTTGCAATCTACTAGCATAGTAATTAACAATTCTAATTATCTTACTGAAGCCCGCTACTTTCCCTTCATCCCCTACAATATAAGCTACATTAATTTTACCAATAATAGGCAACATATGATGCTCGCATAGTGATGAAAAGTTTATATCTCTAACTATTATTATCTGATCTTCGTGATTTCTAGAATCTTCTTCACTTAAATTAAATACTTTAATTTTAGGTGGAGATTGTCTGAGTCCATTCGTCATTTCCAATAGCGCTTTAGCTACTCTTTCTGGCGTTTCCCTTAAGCCTTCCCTTTCCGGATTTTCTCCTAATAGTTCTAGTATTTCCCTTATTCTTTTAGCGATTTCCTCTACTAGTTTTTGATTTTCTATTTCTGTTTCCTCCATACCGTTTATTATTCTATGATGAAACCCATTATAACTATTTTGTTAAAAAACTTCTACAATAGTTTATAAGTAGTTTCTAAAACTATAGGTTTACCTTTAGTTACTATAAGTGTATCCTCTATTCTCACTCCAAACTTTCCTTTTAAATATATACCAGGTTCTACAGTTATTACCATATTTTCTCGTAACACATCTCTCGAGTTAATCGAGATTGAAGGGCTCTCATGGATTTCAACACCTACTCCATGCCCAGTGGAGTGTATAAAGTACTTCTGATAACCTGCTTTTTCAATTACCCTTCTCGCGATTCTATCTATTTCTGAGGCATTTACTCCATCTCTCACTTGATCAATAGCTTCTAATTGTGCTTGAAGAACTATTTCATAAATTTTTCTGGCTTCAGTATTGTTAAAAATGAATGTTCTAGTACTATCGAAACAATACCCTTGATATTTAGCACCTATATCGAAGAGAGCTATATCATTTTTACCTAAATATCTATCCGTAGGTACATGGTGAGGGTAAGCAGTATTCTCCCCAAAGGCTACTATGGAAGGAAAAGCGTAGTCCTCAGCTCCCATAGACTTCATCGTCATATCAATGACTCCGGCTATTTGCTTCTCTGAAGCCTGATTTGTTAATCTTTCCATTCCCATCTTCATGGCGCCAGAAGTAATTTCCCCTGCTCTCTTTATCCTTTCTAATTCGTCCTCATCCTTAATAGCTCTCATACTAATAATTTCATGAGAAATATCTATTATTTTATACTTCTCAGAAAGACCCTTATACGTGTTTGCATCTATCCAGTTAACGTCTAAGAGTAAAATGTCGGAATTAACAATTTTTTGTAGAGCAACAAATAAATTACCCTCTATTACATTTTCAAATATTTTAGAGGGGTAGTATATTAATATATCTATATCCTTTACCTTATCTGCTCTATACATTTCTAATGCCGGCACTAATAGCGTAAATCTAGAATCGCAATATACCAATGCCCCAACGCCTTCATACTCTAGGAAATAGTATAGATTAGGATACCCTAATACAACTGCACAATATTTTCCTTTATCTTCCAAAATAGCCTTGAGCTTGTTAAGTCTATTCATAATTTATACTTAAAATTAGGCTCCCTAATAGATATTGCTATACTAAATGCTCTACTTACTAGCTGTTCCTTTATCTCTTCTGCGAAGTCTTCCTTGAAGACGTTTGAGATATCTATTATGTTATCTTCTTTATATAGACATGTCTTTAATTTACCGTCTACTGTCAGTCTTATTCTATTACATCCAGCACAGAAAATTGGATTAGCATATGGCTTTACTACTTCTACTATTAAGCCAGAGGGTAAAACGTAACGAGGCCTAAGATGTTTTTTTCTAACTTCTCTCTTTATAGCTATCTTAGATATGTATTCCTCTAGTTCATTTAGCTTTTCATGCTCGTTGAAGAAAACCTTACCTAACCCTACTGGATGAAGTTCAATTAAATGTACCTCATTAACTCCTAATTTTTCGGCTAATTCTAAGAACATTAAAGCTTCATTAATATTACGCTTATTCACCACATAATTTAACTTAACTGGTCTAAAGCCTGTCTCTATAGCTCTTCTAACTCCTTCTAAGATTTTATCAAATGCGTCAACCCCTGTTATCTTCTTAAAAGTTTCCCTAGATACTGCATGTAAACTTATGTTTATTCTATCTAAACCAGCTTCTTTTAATTTAGGTGCTAAATCTCTCAACAAGAAACCATTAGTGGTCATTGAAACATCTTGATAGCCTAGTTCTTTAAGTCCTTTGATTATTTCAATTAAATCACGCCTTAATGTAGGCTCGCCACCAGTTAGTTTAACTGATCTTATACCAAAATCTCTAGCAACTTTAGCTACTAACAAAATGTCCTCTAGCCTTAATCCATTACTTATCTCGTCCTCTCCTTCCATATGGCAGAAGAAGCATTGAAAATTGCAAGCATGCGTTAATGTTATCCTTAAATCGTCTAAAGGTCTACCAAATCTATCAATCATTATTAACTTTTTTACCTTTGCTAATTATAAACATATGTATGAATACTGTCACATGCCCTAAATGCAGAATAAAGATGGACTTCATTGCTGAATCAGAAAGTAGTGATGGAATAAAGAGGATAATAAAGTATTATTATAGATGCCCTGCTTGTGGAGTCAGAATATTAGATACTAGTATTGAGACAATAAAAGATACCAGCAGTATTTTAATAAAAATTAGTCATTAAGTTTTTTAAAGTAAATAGATGTAGAGGAGGATATACGCTCATTAAATTTATATTCTTGATATTGAAAAATTCCTTTACTAAGCTACTATCTGGATTATACTCATCTAAAAAAATCTTTGATGCCTCTGCAAATGAGTCTAAGTTGACTAACTTATAACTTAGGAAGAGAAAGAAGACAAGTAAGTCCCAGGCTTTATAAGATATATTGTTTGATTTCATCGATTGCTCAGCATCTATAATAGCTAATTTTTTGTCATTCGTAAGTAGAAAATTACTTATCTTTGTGTCTCCTAAAACAAATCCCTCCTCATGTATTTCCCTAATCCCTTTAGCAACTATTTCTATATTCCTCTCGTTTACCTCTTCACCACTTACAAATTCTCTAATAATACATAGCGTTTTTGTGTCTATATCGACTATTTTAGGTACATAGACGTTCTTTTCCCATTTTTCAAGGAAAAAATCCATTTCTCTATAAAATCGCTCTTTTGGATCTGCGACATAAGGATAGTTCCAAAAGAAACTAGAAATAAAATACCACTTTATTCCAAAAACTGAAGTATAACATTTTTCGACATATTGCTCATCATCGACTTTCACTATCCGTGATTGCCCATAACGACTTTCAAACATCATTATTTGTTATATTAATCCTTAATCTTATTAATTCTCCATCGTCGTAAATTTCGGAAGGTTTCCTAGTTAAAAATCTTGAGATATCTAAATTTCTTGGGGAAAAATCCAAAATATCTCCTTTCTTATTCATTATCACTATGAGTTCTGTCACGATAGCATACTTATTCTGAATTGTCTTTTAAAGTTTCCTCTATAATATCAACATACTTAAAGAGATCGTCTGGGAAAATTAACACCGTAGTCTTAGAATCCTTTACCTTATCATAAGCAGCAAAAGTAGCTCCGGAACTCAAACCTATTAGAATTCCAGAATTCCTAGCTACGTTAATTACTCCTTGAATAGACTCTTCAAATGATACATCAATTACTCTATCTACCTTGACTTCTTTAAGCAGGTCATTCCCATTATCTTGCCTCTTAATTCCGGGTATTCGTGAATCTTTAGAAGGTTGAACACCTATTATCTCGATCTCATCCCCATATTTTCCTTTAAAATACTTACTTATTCCAGCTAGATGACCACCTGTTCCCATAGTTGCTATGATGCGCGCAGGGGTCTTACCTACAGAATTAAGTTGCTCATCTATTTCCCTTGCCGTAGTTTGATAATGAGCTATCACGTTTAATGGGTTGCTAAACTGATTCAAGTGCAAAGAATTACTTATCTCTGCAAATTTTTTCACCAAAGGAATTAAATCGTTTGTAGAATTTCCACCTTCTATCACATCTCCGCCTAATAACTTTACGAGAACCTTATACACTCTTGGTGCTGTTATAGGAATAAACATCGTGAATTTTACTCCATAAATTGCTGATAATGATGCTAATGCCACGCCTAAATTACCTGATGTAGCTTCAACGATTTGTCTAGAGTTGTTAACTAACGCTTGCTTGAATAAGTAGTATGCAGTCCTATCCTTTATGCTCCTGCTGAAAGGATTGTAATATTCTAGCTTTCCCCAGACATCATCTCCTATCTTTAGCTTTAACAGCGGAGTAGGCCACATTCCTTCTAGTAGCTCTTGTTCACTTCCGAATACGTGAAGATTGGTAGATGACACAATATAGATCTACCGATTATTCGTAGTGATAGGTAGTATTTATTTTTTAACTAACTTAAGGCGTACCTCAAACTTTTTATTTACTTTTGAAACACCAATAAATTCATTCCCAGTTTCCTTACACCACTTTTCTAGTTCTTGACCTACTGCTTCCCATTTAGTTATAATTGATAATTCCTCTTCTTGGCCTTCTTTTAACGAAAGCCACTCCTTTAACACTGTAGTTAGGATAACTGGGCAAATTTCGTCTGACTCAATCTTTTTCAAAGAGTTATCACCAAGTCTGACTCTTTAGCTTCAAGTAAAAAAGATATACTTCCAGACAATTTAACATTTTCAAATAAATCGTCTTTATTAGCGTTTACTAGCTTAAGACCGGCTTCATCAACGTAAAATTCTATACCTTGGTTTAACGCCTCATCAATCAGCTTAGATACATCCGGTATATTTAACCTCTTCATTTGTAATTTAACAAAAATTCTGGCAAAAAAAGGTAGACTCAGTTTACTAGCACCCTTCCGATTTTTAGTAAATAATATTACAGCTTGAGAAGTTACAAAAAACTTAACAGACCAGCCTAGTGCTTTAGCACCTAAGGCTATAACTAATCCGTGGTATAACTTATCCATACTATTGTCAGCTAGCAGAATAGTAATCTTATTCATCAATAATTTAAACTCACTATGAGGATTATAAACGTGCAACTTAAATGTTAATAAGAGCATTAACAATTTTTATAAACGACTATTCTAAGATTTCTGAATACTCAGATAAGCTAAGCAGGATAAATGAAGACTACATTTGGAGTAAAAGGTTGTCATTACCTCCTACTCCCAAAAATATTAGCCTTAGTAAGTTAGTAGATTTTCTACCTAGTAAAGATAAAAACATTATGTTTAGTCTAATTGCGCTTGATAATAGCGATAATAGAATCGGAGAAATTAAAGATATATTAAAAACAGATAATAGAATATTCGCACATGTGTTGGTAAGAGATATTAAAAATATAGAAAGTGTAGCTAGGTTTCTCATTAGCTTAGAGCCTGATGAAGCTACGAGGTTCGCGTTATTATATAATTTTGAATTTCTTACTACTCCTTATTTTCCCACGTCAACAGCAAATACTGTATACGACTCTTTTGGCTTATCCTTACTTTATGTTAATGACTTTAAAAACGGAAAAATAGATTTTGCATTACAGAAAGCTAATGAGATTGGAAAGGAATTTCAGAAAAGATTAGGTATAAAATTTTTAGGTATTGACGCTTCATTATCCCCATGGATGAATGAAAGCGTAGCCGAAATTATTGAGGCTAATAGTGGGAAAATTTTCAATATAGCTAACTTATGGTATATAGGAGAAATAAATCAAAAAATCTTGGAAAGCACATGGAGGAATAGAGTAAGTCCTATAGGTTTCTCGGAACTAATGTTACCCATAGCTGAGGATAACATATTGAGAGAAAGGGTTAAAGAAGGTTCTCTAACTCTAAAAGATATACTACTAATGAGTTACTTCTGTGTTGCCGGAATTGATATGGTTGGCGTATATTCCAATTTATCTATATATGAAAATTTATTAAAAGATATATATTATATTCAACACGTAAAACGTAGACCATACGGTGTAAGATTAATTCCTACTCATGGTAACCCAGTATTATCCAACATGTTTGGAGAAATACCCGAAGTTAAAACAGTATAGTATTGTTTAAAACTACTTTTATAAGCTTAGAATTATACAATACATCATGGAGGTAGTATATAATGGAAGTTAGGAGGGTTCAAAAATTCGGAAAATCTACGCTCATGGTTTCGTTACCTGCAGAATGGGTAAAGGAAGTAGGACTTAGTCCCGGTGAAAGCGTTTATCTAGAAGTAGATGAAGACGGAAGCCTTAAGGTATATCCTCCAAACTTGAAGGCTGAGAGTAACGTAAAAGAAATGAAGGTGATAATTCAGAGCAACTCAACCCCATCAGAATTGATGGGGAGAGTGATTTACTCCTTATATATTTTAGGATATGACAGAATAGATATTGAAAGCAAAACTGGGGCTTTTACTGAAGATATTTTGAGAAAAATTAAAGACTCGATAAGGAATTTGATAGGATTGGAAATAGTGTCTCAATCGACTGATTATATTCAGATACAATCCTTCTTAGATCCCACGAAATATACGATGAATAATTTAATAAATAGGTTATCAAATTCTATAAAACAAATGCTCCATTATCTGGACTTAGGGATAAAGGAAGGGAGTAGAACTTTTCTCCAGGAGGTTGTCGAGCTGGAGAAGGAAATAGATAGATTGTACTACCTTGCATTAAGACAACTATTGTTAGCTCAGATGAATAGAAGTTTAGCCTATATGATAGGCGTGAAGAGAATACAAATAGTAGGTAATAGAATATTGATAAAGGCAATAGAGGAAGCTGCAGACGAAATTAGTGAAATAGCATTAGACTTGTTGTCACTACATCCTCCAGATTTAGAAGAGCTCAGAAAACTATGGGATAAGATGAACATTTACATAGAACAGACTTCATCGGTCATTGACCACTCAGTTAAGGTACTATCCAAAGAGGATATTATATTAATAAATGAGGTTATGGAGGAATTAAGAACCTTAAGAAGAGTCCTAATAACGGAGACGTTAATATCGGAAGAGATAACTAAAGAAATAAAATCACCATCATTATTAGCAATAGTAAGAACATTCAACTTAAGGTTATATAACGCTATCAGAAGAATGGAGCCTATTACTGAAATAGCATTTAACAGAAGCTTAGAAAACTTAAAAGAAGTACAAATTGTTAGCTAATAATATCTTTCAATTGCGAAATTACATATTCTCTTATTTCTTTAGCTGAAGGTAGATGTTTTACGACTTTACCATTATCAATATATTTCTCAAGCAATGGTCTGCATTGATCATTAGGCGACTTCTGATCTAGGAGAGTAATAACGTCCTCTAGTTTTCCGCATCTATAAACTTGTTTAGCACCTGGCCACTTCCCCCTCTTTGTGAAGGGAACCCATTTTCCATTAATGTACTTTTCTACAATATCCGCACTGAAATCTACACTGGGTGGAAAAGATATGCTAGTACCTACTCCGAAACCATCAACGTGATCCCTCAAATTAATCACGTCGTCCTCATCAATACCTCCGCTTACAAATATCTTAACATGCTTGTAGCCATTTATGTCTAGGGTCCATCTAATTTCTTGAATTATTTTCTTAAAATTACCCCTTCTGCTGGAAGGGGTGTCTAGTCTAATACCATATAATTTATCACCCAGCAAGTTAGCAGCTTTTAACGCCTCAGTTCTCTCATCTTCAAATGTATCGACTAAAACTATTCTGGGTACTTCTGGTCCCATAGCTTCATCAAATGCCTTCCAAGCCGTAACATTATCTCCCACTACTAACATTAATGCGTGAGGCATAGTGCCGGAAGGATTAACGCCTAAGTATTCTTTACTCATAGCTCCAGAAACACCATCAATTCCGCCGATATACGCTGCCCTATCTGCCATAGGAGCTATTGCGGGATGTAATGATCTAAGACCAAAGTAAAATATGGTTTTATCCATTGCGAGAGATTTGATCCTAGCTGCCTTTGTAGTAATGCTAGAGTAATGTCTTAAAATGCCTAGGATGGCTGTTTCATAGATTCCGAAATCTAAATAATTACCTTCAATTATCATTACTGGCTCTATTTCTTTAAATAAAGTTCCCTCAGGCATAGCGTAGACAGTAACTGGAATCCCTTCAAGAAGCTCAATAATCTCTTCCAATCCACTGAAGACTGCCCACTGATAGTCTTTTGGAAGTCCATAAGAGTGAAACTCCATTCTAACCTTAGCTTCTTTTATTCCTAGCTTTTCCAATGTTTTTACCGTTCTCTCAAAGTAAATATCAGTGATTTTACCTTCCTTAATTTGCTGAAAACTTGAAACATAAAATCCCATACGTGGCTCATATGTAATTAAAAAGAATAAATTTTAAACCTTATATTCTCAAACTTTTCTGAGTCTTAGAATGATAACAGCAGAAATGGTACCATATGATATTTTGATAAAAAGGCTTGCATCATATATCAAGGAAAACGTAAAGACTGTATCTCCTCCAGAATGGGCTATTTTCGCCAAAACTGCAAGTTTTAAGGAGAGAGTACCCGATAATCCAGAAGAATGGTGGTATGTTAGGGCTGCATCACTACTCAGAAAAGTATATGTTAATGGTAGTGTTGGAATTGAAAAGTCTAAAATAATCTATGGGGGGAGTAAGAGAAGAGGAACTAAACCAGAAAGATCTGTAAGAGCTCCTGGACACGCTAATAGGTTAATATTACAACAATTAGAAAAAGCAGGATTAGTGCAGAAAGTTAAGAATAAAGGAAGAGTATTAACTCCGAGAGGAAGAGCACTACTAGATAAAATAGCATACGAAATATTTAAAGAGTTGGCAGACAATAATCCTTCTTTGAAAGTATATCTAGAATAGAAGGTGAGATAAAATGTCTTCTCCAGATAATTATGACGATGAGGAACTCCAAGAGATATTGAGAAGAAGAGCAATGCAAGAGCAGAGAAGAATGGAGGAAGAGAGAAAAAGGAAAGCTGAGGTGGAAGCTCAGAAAGAGGCTTTACTTAGAGCTATTTTAACATCTGAAGCCAGATTAAGACTTAATAACGTAAAGCTGGTAAAGCCAGAATTAGCTGAATCATTAGAGAATCAACTAATAGCTTTAGCACAGTCTGGGAGAATAAAAGTTCCAATAACGGATGAGGAGCTAAAACAAATATTAGCACAAATTTCTGAGCAGAATAAACGTGACTTCAAGATACAGATAAAGGAGAGGGGATGGAAATGAGTAGAAACAAACCATTAGGCAAAAAGATAAGACTAGGTAAGGCAATGAAATCAAACGTACCCATTCCAATATGGGTAGTTTTAAAAACGGGAGGAAAAGTTAGATTTAACCCACTGAGAAGAAATTGGAGAAGAAATAAGTTAAAGGTGTAAATAAATGAAGGAGAAGGATAATTTTGAAATGGTAGTAAATCTAAGAAGAGTAAAGATGGGAAGAAGAAACATTAGAAGTAGGAGAGCTGTTAACACGATAAGAGAA
>NZ_QIMI01000070.1:0-8680 GCF_007050195.1 Sulfolobus sp. B1
AAGGGAGATAGGGTAGTATTAATGTCTAAAAGGGTACCCAGCTTATACTTCTCCTTATTAGGCATAGCTATGGCGGGAGGAGTTATAGTCCCTATATTTTCCACATTTGGAGAGGAAGCAATAAGATATAGAGTAGAGAATAGTAATGCTAGAGTTGCATTAGTTCATGAGTCCTTAGTTGATAGGTTCAAGAACATAAATGTGAAAGTGGTAAAGATAAGCGATGAAGGTATAGAAGGAGAATCAAGTAAGAGTGATGTAAATTATGAGAGAAGACCTATTGATGATCCTTTCTTAATCCTTTATACATCTGGCACTACTGGTAAGCCTAAGGGAATATGGCATTCTCAAGATATACTTACGTTTTACTATGTTTCTGGTAAGTATCACTTCGACATGCATTCTCAAGACACTTTCTGGCATACTGGGGATCCTGCTTGGGTAGCTGGATTTGCCGGTGTTTGGACAGCCTGGGTTAACAATATTCCATTAGTCTCATACGAAGGCAAGTTTAATGCTGAGAGATGGTACTCAATAATTCAAGAGTTTAAAGTCTCAGTGATCTCAACTGCTCCTACTGCAATAAGACTTCTTAAGAAGGAAGGCTTAGATTTGGCTAAAAAATATGATCTGTCCTCTGTAAGGTTTATTCACGCTGGGGGAGAATACGTAAGTCCTGATGTAGTGAAATTTGGCTTAGATATTTTTGGCGTTCCCGTTCACGATGGTTACGGACAAACTGAAACAGCTACTTACGTTATTGCCAATTTCATTTCATTGCCTATAAAGATAGGGTCTATGGGAAAGCCATTACCGGGGGTGAAAGCTTTAATAGTTGACGAAAATGGAATCCCACTACCTCCTAATAGTCAAGGTATATTAGCTTTAGATCCAAACTTCCCAGCTATGGCTGAAGGAATTTGGGGAGATGAGGAGAGATGGAAACGTAATTTCAAGAACGGATATTACTTAACCGGAGATGTAGCGTATATGGATGAAGATGGTTATTTCTGGTATGTTGGTAGAGCTGATGACGTGGTTAAAGTATCAGGTTATAGAGTTAGCCCAGTAGAAATTGAGGGTATTTTATCTACTCATCCAGCAGTAGCTGAATCTGCTGTAATAGCTGTTGAAGATGAGGTAAGAGGTTACAAGATTAAAGCATTCGTCGTCCTGAAGAAGGATATTAAACCCTCGGAGGAACTAAAGAAGGAAATTATGGATTACGTTAAACGGAAATTAGCTTCACACATGGTTCCAAGGGAAATAGAGTTCGTATCTGAATTGCCACATACTCTAAGCGGGAAGATAATGAGGAGGGTGTTGAAAGCTATTGAGACTAATTCTCAAATAGGAGACGTAAGTACTTTAGAAAATCCTGAGGTTGTGAAGAAGAAGGATAAATAGATTTAAATTTATCATTGAAACTACAAATATAGGTGGTAAATTGATAAAGGTTGAGATTGATAAAGAGAATAAGATAGGCAAGATATTTATAGATAGACAAGAGAAGATGAATGCCATAACAGTCAGTATGAGGAGAGAGATAGGAGAGAAGTTATTGGAACTCGATAAAAATCAAGATGTTAGGGTTATAATAGTAAAGGGCTTAGGAGGAAAAGCCTTTAGTTCCGGTGGGGACGTTAGTGAGTTCCTCTCTCTTACTCCAGAAACGTTATTGGATTGGGGTGATGATTTGACAACTTCGTGGAAGATTTCAAAACCAGTAATTGCCTCAATAGATGGTTACGCTTTCGGCGCTGGTCTGGAATTAGCCTTATCGTGTGACATTCGAGTAGCTACTCCTAAGAGTGAGTTCGCCTTTCCTGAGATAAGGTTAGGTATGGTCCCAGCGAGTGGTGGTTTAACGAGGATAATCAAGACTTTAGGAATATCTAGAGCGACTTACATGTTATTACTTGGTAAGAGAATTAATGCAGACTTAGCTTTGCAGTGGGGTATAGTACATGAAGTAGTTGAGCCAGAGAAACTAGATGAGAGGACATATGAAATAGCTAAGGACTTAGCGAGTTTATCTCCTTTAGCCGTTAAGGCTTTAAAGAAGGTTATATATGAGATAGCTGACTCACCATTTTACGCTGGTTTCGACATAGAGAGAAAGACCTTCGGGTTATTGAGATATAGTGAGGACTTTAGAGAGGGAGTAGATTCATTCCTAAATAAGAGGAAACCAAAGTTTAATGGTAAGTAGTGTTTTTTAAACTTCATGATTACTTAGGACAAGGTTATCTTTATTGTGGATAAAAGTTCGTCTTGTTTATATAAACCTTACAAAATTTTTAATTCTAAATTAAAATATGGTTGTGGAAGTTTTATGTATGTGAACAACAGTTTTTATATTATTTCTATTTATTTTGAAAATATTATTTATTTGGATTAGGATTGATTTCCTAAATTCATCTCCTCTTAGGTTTCATTCGGTTGAAAAATGTCCCAAATCTATTAACATGACTGACCTCCTCCCTAGAGGAGGAGGCTTTCCCTACTTTGTAATCACTCTCTATGATCCATTAATATAAGAAAGCCAACGCAAAACTTCTAACTAGTGCCACGGAGCTATATGTGAAGAAACGCGTTGAATAAGGGAGTAATCGGCCTTTTTAGTGAGTTAACCTGCATTTGTGCTATCCCACTCCAAAAACTTACCCTCACTTACCTTATCCATTATTATATTAAAGGCTTCCTCTAGCTTTTCTATCCCAAGTTTCTTTGAAGCCTCTAATAACGAGTGTAATGCAGTATACGCTTTACTCGTGACGAAGAGTGGAGTTAAGTTTAACTCTTCCACCTTGATATCATCCTTTCTCATACTATCTTTAACTTCATATACTACACATCCAGTACCCTTTATACAGTCACCAACGCAGTGTATGAATATACCGTTTTGCCCATTGTATTCCACGTAAACTAATATATCCTTAAGGAAGTTCCTTCCCACATATATCCCCTCTTCTAACTTACGTAATCTAATCCCTTTAAGGTCTTCAAAATTCCTCTTCAAAACATCTTTAGGGTTACCCATAAATTTTATTTTGGACATAAAAATAAAAAACTTTCGGAAAACGAATGTTATGTCCTACACTATATTGACACTCAAGAACTATAAGCGCTAAGACCAAATAAAAAATCGATAAATAGGATGTAGTAAAAAAACCTTAGATTTATCCTACTCTGCAATTCCTTGTTGCCTTTCCTCCTCTACGATGTTTACCGTCTTTCCTATTTTGTTCCTTATTTGAGGCTTCTTCTTCCACACCCATAGCGAGTAAGCTATTGAAAACGCTAAGTATACCGCACTTGCAATTACTGCTTGGGTATATGGGAAAACTGGAGGCCATATACTAGTGTAAAGCACGTAGGCGAAGATGCCAGTGGCTATGGTAGGGAAGACGTAGTGCTGAATTGGGTGGATCAACTTGTTTAAGCCAAAGTGTCTCTCCTTAAGTCTGTGGAACAGTATTGACACCGAGGTATTCATGGTTATATGAGCAACTACCAGTCCAACTAAAGCCATTGTGGTCAATAAGCTAAAGGCGTTTTCCAAGGCGTTTATTATCTGTGTCGAAGTTGCCGGTTGAGTGAACATTTGACTAGGACTAACGCCAGAGAAGTAACCCACAACGAAGCCAGTTATGACCGCAATGACCGTTGAAGCTAATCCAACGAATGCTAGAGCCTTTGTAGGGGTCACGAACTTTTTATGAACATATGCAAAGAACCTAGGAAGTACCCCATCCCTACCCATGGCAAAGTAAACCCTACCTGCGTTTGACTGCATTGCAACGCTGTCTGAGAAGGCTGAGTTGAAAGCAAAGAGGGCCAACAGAAGACCTCCAGCGATTCCCATGTACTCTGTATACACTATAACGCCGGGAATACCACTGTTAGCAAAGCTCAGCATGTTATTCACTCCCCATCCTACAGTTAGAGCATATGCCACTTCTGTCAGTACTGCCCCGACAATGAATACTCCCATCATTAATGCCCTCCTTATGTACTTAGAGTGCTTAGCCTCTTCTCCCAAAGGAGCTGAGCCTCCATAGCCTATGAAGCTGGTTATTCCAAAAATCATGCCTAGACCTAGGGCTCCCAGAGGTCCTCCAAGTGGTTCAAACTGGCTTCCGTAGACCTTGTTCCACGCAAACGGGTTGAAGAGATTGATGGTGTTGTCGGGGGCCTTTAAGATCACTATTAAGCTGGTCAAGGCTAGGAAAGCTACCTCAGTGAGGGCTGCATATCTAATGTACTTCATTTGAGGCCTTATCCCTACCATAGCTAACCCTATTGGTACTAATATGAAAACTGCAATAAAGGGTATCCACACCCACGCTGGTAGAACTATCTTCCAGAAGTAGTAGAGAATTCCAGGCAAAACTATTCCTGCAACGTAAATGGGAATTGCCGCAGTACTGACTATCTGATACATCGGATACATCAGACCAACTACCATGGCAGCCCTTGGACCAAACGCAGTAGCAACGTAACCGTAGTAGCCCCCCGCACTTGCATGTCTCTTAGCTAAGTGGTAGAGCGTGTTCACTTCTAGGTACATCACCACCATAGCCAATAGAAACGCCAGTGGAGTTAACACAAATGCTGCTGCAGCAGCTGACGTTATGAACGCCACTGTATCACACGCTGGTGCCATTGCTGCTATCTCTTGGCTTAGGGCCTCTAAGGTACCAACAACGCCTTTTTTGAGCTTTGGAACCTCTTGTTGACCACTCATATACTTAGGGTAACCCTAATAGTATAAAAAGTTAACTATACCATTATTTAGTGGTTTGAGAAAGCTGTAGTAAGAACAAAACGAGTTAAAATTCGCCTTCATATAGCTTAAAGGCGAGCTTATACCTCAGTGGAACCCTCACCATTTATGGGGAGAGTAGCATACGCGTTGTCTGAAGGCAAGTGTATAAACTTCATGAGCGAATTTATGAGAGAGTAGATTCATTTCTAAGCAATAAGAAACCAAAATTTAACGGTAAATTATTTTTTTGAAGTTCGTGCTTAAGTAAAACAAGGTTATCTTTATTGTGGACAGAAGTTCGTCTTGTTTGCAAAATTTTTAATTATGTATAACTCTATACTAAAATATGGTCGTAGAAATTTCAGAAGATGACGTTTATAATAGAGTAATTAGTTCTGAAAAAAACCCTATTTATATATCTGGTCTTCCCTTCGTTGGTAAGACCACAGTAATTAAAAGAATTAAAGGAAATTTTGAGTTAATTGAACTTCCAAAGGAGGTTAAGAGCCTTGATGAACTAAAGAAGTGTAGGCAAATGATAGAGGAAAAGGTAAAAAGCGGTAAGAAGGTAGTAGTAGAGGGCAGGAATTACGTTATCGATTTAATGTTAGGAAAAGTAAAACCAGTAAGTGAACCTTCCTTAAGGAATCCTAGGACTAAGATTTCCGGAAATGCTCTAACCTATCACTTTGATGATCTTAAAGTTGAAAAGAACATTAAGGATGTAGTGAAATTTCTCGAGTACTCATTAATAGTAACTCCTACTTATACCACTTACATTCCTAGATTATTTGATGAAGCTCAAAAGATTGAAGGGCTAGACGAGGTCTTACCAATTGTTTCAAGGTTTAAGCAATTGTTCACCGTTTTCCCTAAGTCAAACATAAAAGGGGATGAGGCTATAATCTATCCATTAGTATCTCTTTTCAATTCACCAGAGGAAATGAAGTTTTGCTGGAATAAACTTAGCGATAGCTGGAAGGAACTAATATACTACGCTATAGACTCTCACCTCAGACTCTTGCCTGGTAGGTCAAAAGAGGTTGTAAATAAATACCTAAGTAGAATTGAAGAGAAAGAAGTCAAACTCTCCATTGACTTGGACTACACTCCAGAAAACCTGGAAATCGTGGAGTATTTAGTAGCTCAATTACTAAATGGTAAAAGGGTAGGTATTATTGGTTCTTTGAAGAGTGGAAAGACTGGAATAGCTAAGGAGGTTATGAAATACATTAAGGGTAAGAAGGATCTGAAGATAGTAGACTATCATGACGAGAATGGGTATAAGAGTTTAAGGGGGATATACAAAAATCTTAATGCTGATATTTATGTCCTTACAGATGATTTATTGGACGCTTTAAGGGATAAATTAAGGATTGATATTGTTACGATATCACCATACCGAACATTTATTGACGAAAAGGATTACACAGATTACGTGTATAATGTGATATTCGAAAGTGATCCTAACGTTTTAAAGTGGTATTCTCCTCTGCTCGCTATGAAATATTTCCCCATGCCAGTAGAGGTATCAAAACTAGTCTTGAAGTACTTCGGGAGAAAGGTGGAGGAAACAATTGACGATCCCATATTGAATTGGTTTTCTGTTATAGACTATATTCCCGAGAGCATTAAGAAAGCTGAAGGTGCTGAGGATGTTGAAAAATATGAGAAGAGAGCTGATGAGATATTACTTATCTTAATTAACATATTAAAAGAGAAGATAATTACTGGAAATTTAGCTTATAATTTCTTTAAGATTGTAGGTTATCTTTTAGATAAATATAAGTTTAGTAGTGTAGAGGATAGTCCATTAAACAATTATCTGATTAACATATCAGATAAGCTAGGAATAGTTAAGCCCTTGATAAAGGGATTAATACCTATCATAAAGGACTATTTAGATGATAGATGTAGTGAACTACCCCAACCTATCATGTTAGATCCATCAGCCTTCGTAAACGTTATTCCCGAAATTTTTAACTTGAACCTCCTCTTAACTGAGTTATATCCTAAAATAATTGGAACTATTGTGAAGTCTAATGACGTTAAATGTGTAAACAGAGCCCTCCAACTCATTTTTAATTACGCTCTATTTAATGACAGAAGATTTTTCGTTAGCGTAGAGGACATTATATTTAATAAAATAATTCAACTGAAGAACGAAGATCTGGTTAGTAGTTATGTGACAACGGCTTTATTGACTGGGTATAGGAATCTCAAGCATATAAGAGAAATACAGAAAGTTATACCCAATGCCAGACCTTATACCCTAATCCTCTTACCAAAAGAAACTGGGAAGAGTCCTATTGAAATGCTGAGTAGTGTACTCTCCTTGAACTATGAACTAAACTTAGCAATAGATAGGTCTGAGCTAGATAAGGTTGTTAATAAATACAGTGAGTATAAGAGAAGATTAGATCAGTTAAAATCAGTCCTGAAGAAAATTGATGATAGAAGTGCAAAGAAAGTTTTATCGACTATACTGTTTAACGGTAATTTAAAGGATTTAATTAATACGTTAGAGAATGACTACTATAAATTCATTTTATACGTGAGATATGCCTCCTACATAGGTTTTAGAGCATTTGTTGAAGATAAGTGGTTTACGGATAGGAATATGTTTAGGAGTTTTATACAATCCATGCTTAAGGATTCAGAGGCTATATATGGGTATATAAAGAATTTAAATGAGTTAGGAGATGAAGAAATAAAAGAGTTAATAATGATATATCAATTTAAATTAGCTAATGCATTACTTTCTAAAAATAAATATGAATATAAGGGAGTTCTAGAAGACATAATTGAAATTGAACAGATGCCAGAGGAAATAAAAATTTTAGCTTCCTTAGCTCTAGGACGTGAAGTTAATGTCAAGAGCGATAGCCCACTAATAAATATAGCTTTATCTGTAATTAAAGGGAGTTCAAATGAAGGTCTTAAGAAAATATATGAAGAATTTAAGGATCAAGATTACAAGTTACTTCCTCCAGATATAGTAGAAGCGATTTTAGTGCATAAAATGTTAAGCGGGCAAGATATATCAAGCGATATTGAAAATATAGCTAAGACATTGCCAGGAGTGTTCTTCATTATAGCCCATGATTTCATTAAAGGTGATAAGGAAAGATATATAGCATCACTTATATTGTTCTACTTGCCTTAAGAGTTTTCTTTCATAAAAAATGCAGATACGTAACAAAGTGAGCAAGATAGGGAAATTTTAGATGCTAGTCTATAAAGTATTTCGTAATAAAGCAATCATTTGTGCCAAAAATGTAGTTAAGACTTTGTAAGCTTTGAGTTTAGACGTCTATGCTTTAAAATTTTTGCCAATTTCAGTATGATCTAGGTAAATTCAATATGTGATGGGCTACATATGCTAGGACTAAGTTTTGAGAGACTGGAGCAACTTTATATAACCTAGTCTCTCTCAATTTCCTCTCCACGTTAGAATCTACAGCATAACCATATCCTCCATATATATCCATTGCCACATTACCAGCCTCCCATGCTATTTCTGTTGCCAAGTATTTAGAGATATTAGCATAATTTCCAATTCTTTTAACATCACTCCCCTCTTCTAAATACTTCAGCCCCTCATTAAAATACGCCTTAACTGCCTCTAATTCAGCGTAAACTTTTGCCAATGGAAATTGGACACCTTGATAGCTTCCTATAGGCTTATCAAACACTACTCTATTTTTAGCGTACTCACTAGCCTTATTTATAAACCACTCAGCATTACCTATCATCTCTGCTGCTATCATAAACCTTTCTGCGTTAAGTAAGTCTAATAGATAGTAGAAACCTTTATCGACTTCACCTATTACGTTCTCTTCCGGTATCTCTAAGCCATCTATGAATAGTTCATAAGCAGCTGTATTTGACATAGTCCTTATCTCCCTC